>NC_007633.1:900000-1010023 GCF_000012765.1 Mycoplasma capricolum subsp. capricolum ATCC 27343 | reverse complement strand
ATTTATCTCCAAAAATATTATAAAGTAAAGACTTGTTAAAAATGTGGAAAACGTGGAGAAAATCCATACATTATAGTTATATTAACAAAATGCAAAAATATAAAATCTTAATTAGTTCCTTGAATTTATTATTTATCAACTTATCAACAATTAACTAATATTTTTGTGAGTAATTTTTAGTTTTATCTACATTTAATTGATAAGCTAAAAAATAAGTTTATAAGTGTATTTTTAATACAAAATATTATATAATTAGGTGTGAATTATTTATTTTTTTGTAAAGGAGGTAAGTGATATGAAAAGAACTTGACAACCATCAAAATTAAAACATGCACGTGTTCATGGTTTTAGAGCAAGAATGGCTACTAAAAATGGTAGAAAAGTAATTAAAGCTCGTAGAGCTAAAGGTAGAGTTAGATTATCTGCTTAATAATTTATGAAAAACAAAAGAGTAATTAAGAAAAATTTTGAGTTTCAAGAAATAATTAATTACAAAAAAACTATTAAGAATTTTTGTTTTGTTATTTACTATAAAGATAATGAAGAATCATATCTAAAGTATGGTATTAGTGTTGGAAAAAAAATAGGTAATGCTGTAATTAGAAATAAAGTAAAAAGACAAATTAGAATGATTTTAAAACAAAATATTTCTGAAATTGGAACTGTTTCTAAAGATATTATCATTCTGGTTAGAAAAAGTGTTTTAGAACTAAAATACGCTACATTATCTAAATTATTAATTAAGCTAATAAAAGAAATTAAATAAAGAAAGGAGGGATTATTTTGTATAAGCAGTCAGATAAAGTTATGAGTTATTTAAATGCCTCAAAAAATAAAAAAGCGCCAAAAACCAAAAAAGAAATTTTTAAAGTAGTTATTAAATGATTAAAAGTTTTTGGATTTTTATTTATTTTAGTTTCAATGCTTTGAGGTTGTGTGCAGATGTATCAAGCTCAATATAGTGTTAATCAAATAGTTGATATGACAGGTAAAAGTGTTTATACACCTGGGGTTTCATTTGAAATTATTCTAAGTTCTTTAGGTGAGCAAGGTTCTAAAGTCCATCACTTTGTTTATGATAAAGGCAGCTTTTTTGAATATGGTTATAATGCTATTACTTCTTGAAAAGAAACTTTTAAATTAACACAATCTCCATTCTATGGATTCTTTGTTTATCCAACAGCATGAATATTAGCTGGAATGATTAAACTATTTTCTGGAACATTAAATCCCTTATTAGATAAATCTTCTCAGTTGACTTATGGAATTTCTTCTATTTTTGCAATTTTTCTAACAACTTTATTAATTAAAGGAATTACATTATCATTTGGTTGAAAATCACAAATTAACCAAGAAAAAATGCAAGATATTCAATTAAAGGTTGCAGATATTCAAGCTAAATATAAAGATAAAAAAGATATGCAATCTAAACAAAAGCAACAATTAGAAATTCAAGCTTTGTATAAAAAAGAAAATATGTCACAGTTTTCTGCATTAGCTGGTTCATTTGCTCCCCTTCCTTTCTTATTTGCAATTTATGCAATAGTTAGATCAACAAGAGCACTAAAAATAGCATCAGTTGGTCCAATCGCTTTAATTGAAGGACCATGACAACAAATTACAGCAGGAAACTATATTTATATTATTATTCTTGCAATTTACTTACCTTTACAAGCTGTTTCAATGTTATTACCAACACTATTGCAAATGAAAAAACAAAAATCAATTACTTTAACTGAAGCACAAAAAAAATCAAGAAAAAAACAATTGATTATGCAAGTTGTAATGATGTTTGTATTTATTATCATTATTGTTTCAGTAGCAACAGGAGTATGTATTTATTGAATTTTTTCTTCAATATTACAAATTATTCAAACTTATGCTTTTTATTTATATAATGAAAAGAAAAGAAAAGCTGGTAATCAAGAACGTCAAAGACGTTTGCGCCAAATGGAAAGAATGAACTTAAAATAATTTAAGAGAGTTAAAAACTCTCTTTTTTTGTATGTTAAAGAATATAAATAAATTATGATAATATTATAGGTACAAAAATATGACTAAATATTTATTTTCTGATTTTGATAATACTTTAAGAAATTCAAAAGTTAAAAATAGTTTAAGAATTGATCAAAAAGATTTAGATTTTATAAAAGAATTTCAAAAAAATAATAAGCTAATTGTTTCAACAGGTAGACCCTATAAACAACTAAAAGAACATTTATTAAATGAATATAATCTAATGCCTGACTATTTTATTGTAAATACTGGAGCTATGATTTGTGATAATAAAGGAAGGATTCTTTACAAAAAAACTATAGATAATAAAATAAAAATTCAATTATTAAATTTTTTAAAAACTATAGTTAATCAAATTGATGTAATAGTTTTTGCAACAAGTGAAAATGAATCTTTTTTATTTCATAAAAATTGGTCTAAAGATGTAGAAAAATTCTTTTTTGGTCTTGAAAAATTAAATAAAACATTAGATTATTTATACGATAAAGATTTATTATGTTTAAAAATTGAATGTAGTCAAGAAACTTGAAATAAAATAGAAGATTTCATTAATAAAAATAATTTAGAAGTTAATATTACTTTTAATAGTATTAATAATCGTTTATTTAATGAAATACACGCATTTAAAGTAAGTAAAGGACAAGCAATTAAAGGTTTGCAAGAAAAATTAGATATTTCTAGTGATGATATTATAGTTGCTGGTGATGATTATAATGATATTTCAATGTTTGAAATGTTTTATAAAAACTCTTATATGTGCAAACACAAGCATAATGAAAATATTAGAAATAAAGCAAGATATTTAATAGACAATATTTGAGAGATTAAGTACTAATGAAAATGAAAATAACTAAAGGCGGAACTAATGTTTCTTATCGCATAGACAACACTTTTTTACAAATTAAAAATTATAATAGCTTTAATCATCAGATTAATTATGAACTTTTAAAAGATTTTGACTTTGTTCCTAAACTTATTAGTAATGATCAAAAAGAGATTGTTTGAGAATATGTTGAAGGAAATGAGCCTGTAGTTGATTTAAATAATATTAAAGCAATTACTAATCAAATTAAACAACTACATAACTCTAATTTAAATTTTCCAAAAAACAACTTAAAACAAAGAGTTCAATACTATAGACAAAAAATGGTTGAACTTAATAGTGGTATTGAAATTATAGATAAATATGCTAATTTAATTGATGATATTTTAGATAAAATGGATCATTCAACACCTTTACATAATGATTTATTTCCATTTAATATGATTGAAACTAAAAATAAGATCTATTTTGTTGATTGAGAATACGCTACAATGGGAGATAAACATTTTGAATTAGCTTATCTAATTGAGACTTCTAATATGAATAGTGAATGTGAAAAAGTCTTTTTAGATTTATATAGTGATTATGATTCTTATAAGCTTTTATTAAATAAGATTTTTGTAAATTATATAGTTATTTTATGAATAAGAACACAAACATCAGCCCCTTACAATACAACTTTTTTTGAACAAAAAATAATAAATTATGTAACAAAACTAACTAATTAGTAAAATAAGTATTTAATATATTAAAAAGCAATATATTAATTAGAAAAGAAGTTAGTTATGAATAACCAATTTAAGCTTAAAAACAAAAAAATAAAGCCAGTAAGTATTTTGATTATACTTTTTGTTGGCTTTTTGTTTTTGATATCTTTAATTGGTTTTATTTTTACTTCTTTTTATACAATTGATCTTAAATTAGCAATATTTTTTGAAAAGGGCTTTAAGTATGAAATAGTTAGATATTGATCAATATTTTATGACATTTTAGGGACTACTGAGTTAATGGTTTTTATATTATTTAATATAATGGTACTTATTGAAAGTTGATTTTTATTAAAAAGTAAGACTAAAAAAGATAATTTTTGAAAGAAAAATAAATGGATATTAAAACTAGTTTATATAACAGTTTATGTTGTGTTTGTAGTGATTAAATGTATTACTACTTATTTTAAAATTAATGCTGATAATGGATTTGGGTATGGTGGAGATGCTATTTATCTATTAAGTAGTAAATATAGAAATATTTGCTTAATAGTTAGTTTAGTTATTCATTGTATAGGTTTATTTGTTGGATTTTATATAATCCATTACAAGTTTAAAAATGATCCTATTTATTTAGTAGATAAATATTGAATACAAGCTGTTAAGATTTTGTTTATAGTTTTAATTTCTTATACTATTTTAGTTCTATTAAAAGGAATGACATCTAGACCTTATTATTACAATATTATTTATGGTGATTTATTAAAACAAGTTAAATTAAATGGTCATAATGATTGAGTTGATCATTATTTAAATCAATCTACTTTTAAGCATGGTTTTAATATTGGTGATAATAAATATGCTAATAATATTCCTGGTGAATGACCTTGATATAGAATTAATGGAGGTTTATTTAGACCAGATAAAAACTTAGTCCAATTCAAACATTGATTTGATTGAGCTTTTCCATCAGGTCATATTGGTGCTACTTTAATTGTTGGATGTACATTTTTTTATTTTTTAACAAATAATCAAAAATTAACTCCTTTAAAGATTACTTTATTAGCTTTATATTTTTTACATTTAGTATCGATGAGTTTTGCTATTGTAGTTAATAGAGGACATTGAGTAAGTGATATTACTTTTACTTATTTATGATTATTACCACTCATTTTTTTAACTCATTTTTTTAACTCATTTTTTAAGTTTAAAGATATTGGTTGTAAAAAATACTAGAAATATTGTAAAAAAAATTTAAAACTAGCAATTTAGCTAGTTTTTTCTTATTAATTACTTATATTTGAATAAGTTCCTTGTTTCATATAATAGACTTTAAATAATAATTTTATTCAATTTTTTTAAAAAATACAATACCTTTTTTTATTAAAAATTTGAAAGTATTAAAATTAAATTAGAATATAACGTTATTTAGAGGTTAATATGAAAAAATTAGTAGGTTCACTTGCTGCTATTAGTGTTCTTTCAGCAACAGGTTTTTCATATGTTGGATACAAAAATGTTCACAATCAAAAAAGTGTCATAAATACACATCAAAATGAGATTAAAAGGATTGAAAAACAATTAAAAAGTATCAATAATGATATTAATATTAAAGAAAACGAACTCAAAAGTTTACTTTTAGAAGATGAAAAAAATTTAATTAGCAGTAAAGACAAAATTAATAAATTAAAACAAGAACAAAGAGATCTTGTTAAAAAAGATTTTGATCAAAAACAAATGATTAGTAAATTAACTAAAGATTTAACTAATTTAAAATTAGAATCAGAAACTAAAAAAGATCAAAAAGCTAAAGTTGAATCTGAATTAAATAATCTTAAAAAAACTAGAAAGCATAAAGATGAATTAAAAGATTACTTTAATAAAGAAATTAAAAATATACAATCTGAATTAAAAAATAAAACTAATGAATTTACTACTAATGAAACTAAAATTGAATCTCTAAAAAAAGAACTTGATGAACTTGACAAAAACAAAGATCAAAAAAAAGAAGAACTAAAGTCAATAAAAGAAATAATTAATAAAAATTATCTATTATTATTTGAATTAAATGCTAAATTAAGTCCTTATAAGAAATTAGAAAAACAATTATTAGAACTTAAACAACAAACTAGTTTATTAACCAAAACTAAAGAAGAAAAACAAGCTGAAATAGACAAACAAGAAACTATTTTAAAAGATAAACAAATTCAGTTAAGTAATTTATTAGAAGAAATTAATAATAATAAAACTAAATTAGATCAAAGTGATAATGAATTAGTAAATATAAATCAACAAATTAGAGATATTGAAAGTCAAATTCAAAATACTAATGATGAAATTTCTAAATTAAAAGAAGAAAAAGAAATGGATTTAGTCAAGGTTAAATCAGATATTACAAAAATAAATGAACAAGTTAATCAACTAGAAACTCAATCAAATCAAACTAATACAAATATTAGTTTATTAAGACAACAAATTCAAAAACTTGATAAACAAAAAGAAACTTCAACACTTAATACTCAAACATTAGAAAAAGAACTTAATAAAAAGAATATTGAATTAGAAAAACTAATAAAAGAAAGTGAAAGTTATTCAACTTCTATTAAGAAGCTAGAGTCAGAAAGGACTCAACTTCAAACTAAATTAGATGAGATTATAAAACAAAATACACAAAAAGAAGAATTGATTAAACAACTTGAAAAAGAACTAGAAAAATTATCTAAAAGAACACAAAGATTAAATGTTAAAAAAATTCTTTTAACTTCTAAAGTTAGTGAACTAAATAAAAAAATATCTGATAAAGAAAAAAAGATTACTAGTTTAAACAAAGTAATTGAATCTGAAAAAAAATAATTTATCAATGTTACAAAAACAATATAGTTCAATTAAAGAAACTGTAATTTCAAAACAAGAAGAAATTAAGAAAAAAACTAGTGAATTAACTGCTTTAAATTCACAAAAACAACAACTTGAAAAGGAATTTGAAAGATTAGAAAAAGAGTTTAATGAATTAACTGAAAAACAAAACACTTTAACTAAAGAAACAGAAGAAATCAATTCTCAAATTTCTATTAAAAATGATGAAATTCAAAATAAAAAGCAACAATTAGAAAAATTAAAAGCTCTTATCGAACAACAAAATAAAGATATATCAGCGCTTAAATCAAATAATGAAAAATTAACTAACGAAAATGCTCAACAACAACTTGCTATTCAAAAAGAGCAACAAGAAATTGATAAATTAAACTCTGATATTGATTTACTAGATTCTAAAATTATTAGCTTTAAAAAACAATTAAAATCAATAAAAGCTGAAAATAAAGAACTTTTAAGTAAAAAGAAAAAAATAGATAGTGCATACAGCACTATACAAATATCGCTTAAAAATTTTAAAACTATTTTAAATAATATTAAAAGTGAATTTTCTAACTTGAAAAAAGAAATTATATCTATTAAAAATTCAATTGGTCATTATATAGAAATTATAGAACAGTGATTAGATCCAAAAGAAAGTAAAAAAACTTTTGATAATTATTACAAGTTTTTAACTGGTTTTCAAAAAGATATTGAACCTAAACAATTTGTAATAAAAGAAAAAAGTCAAAAACTAAAAGAATATAGTGTTGCTTTAGATAGTACTGCTAAAGAAATTGATCTAAAAGTAAAAGAATTAGTAAGTTAAAACTATTGAAAGGAGATGATTTTATGAAAAAATTATCACTACTTTTAGCAGCTATTACTATTTTTGCTTCAACTGGTTTTACTTATGTTAGTCTAAAGAATATTGCCATTAAAAGAGATACTAAAGAAGAAGAAATTACAAAAGAAATTAATCTTTTAAAAGAAGAATTAAAACAAAAACAAAAAGCAATAAAAGATTTAGAAGATAACTTTAATTCAAGAGTAGCTAAAATAAATTCTTCTAATAATGAAATAAAAAAAATAGAAAAAGAAGTTAATACATTAAATGACCAATTATTAACTAATAATGATCAGTTAAAACAATTAAGTTCTGATTCTATAAGAATTAATAAAGAATTAAAAAATGATATAGATCAAATGAATAATAATAAAGTTGAATCAGATAGATTAGAAAAAGAATTAAAAGAAGTTGAAAAGCAAATCTATAAAGTCTTAATTGAATTAATAAATGAAAGTAATTTATCTGAGAAATTAAATAAAAAAGCTAATGATTTAATAAAACAAAAAGAAGATTTAGAAACCAAGCAAAACTTAACTAAAAAAGAGTTACTATCTATTGAGCACAATTTAAAAAATGCTAGATTAAAATATTTAAATTTAGAAACTACTTTATCAATTTTAAAAAAATACAATAAAGATCATAAATCATTAACTTCTGAAGTAGAAAAACTTAAAAATATAAACAAAGAATTAGAAAATAATATTCAAAGTTTAAGTGATAGCAAAAATAAGTTAACACTAGAAATTAGTAAAACTGATCAAAAAATTTTAACTACTATAGAAAAACAAAAAGAAATTAAAAATCAGTTATCTGATAAACAACAACAAGTTCAAACAGCTAATAATTTATTAAAAGAAAAAAGTGATAATTTAAATAAATTAAAAATGGAGTTAGAAGACTTAAATAATCAAAAAGTGCAAAATTGAAGCAATGAACTAAAAGGTTTTTTAGCTCAACAAGAAAAAAAGAAAATTGATCTTGAAACAGAAATTTCTAATAATAAAAAAATAATTTCTGAATTAAATAGTCAGCTTGCTAACTTAAAAAAAGAGTCAATGGAATTAGAAAATACTAATTCTTCAAAAGAAATTGAAATAAAAGAAAAACAAAAGAAAGTTGAAGTTCTTAATAAAGAAATTGCTTCTAAAAAAGAAGAATTAGAAAAATTAGAGTTAAGTATTAGTGATTTAAGATCTGAAATTTTAAACAAAAAACAATTAGCTAATGAATTGGATATTAAAATTAAAAGTAAACAAATAGAAAAAGAATTAAAAGAAAAAGAAATTGAAGATTTAAAACAAGATAATAATAAAAGCGAAGAAACTATTAAAAATCTAGAAAAACAAGATTCTGAACTTGATACATCAATAAAAGATTTAAATAATAGAAAAAGTGAACTTGAAAAGAATTTATCTGAAACTCTAGATCTAATTAAAAAAGAAAATAGTACTTCAGAACAATTAACTAAAGAACTTGATATAAAAACAAAGGATTTAAATCAGTTAACAAGAGAAAATAGACTACTTGAAGAAAAGAATAAGGATTTAAAACAAAATATTGCTTCTTCTAAAACAAAAATTGAAATACTAGAATCTGAAAAAACAAAGAAATCATTAGAGCTTGTAAAATTAGAAGAAGATTTAAAATCAATTGATTTTGAAAAGAATTCTAGTTTATTAGAAAAAGAAAAACTAGAAAATGATGAAAAAATAAAAAAAATGCATGAAGCTCAAACCTTATTAAAAGATAAGCAAGAAGAACTTAAAGAAAGATTGGATCAACTTAAAAAAAATAAAACTGATTTGCCAAACAAAATTTCAGAAAAGACTAAGTCAGTAGAAAGTTTAACTAAGCAGATTTCTGATATTAAAGAAAAAAATGAAAAAATAGAATCATTAATTAAAAAAATTAAAAACAAAAAGGATGAATTAGAAAAACAAGTAAAACTTATTAATGAACCAGTAAAAGGTGTTATAGATAAATCAAGTAATATTTTTTCAAATATTAAGGTTTCTGTACATAAAATAGATGATATTAATAACTTAATGAATGATTGAAATAATGAACCAAATTCTATAAAACAGAAAAAAATTACTAGAAAAATTAGAGAAAGTGAGTTTATTAAATTAAAAGAGGCTTATGAGCAAATTCAATTAGACTTAAAAGATCTTGAAGAGTTTGATAATAAGTTAGAGGCAATAATTAAAGATTTTAATAAGGAATTTGATGATAAATTCTTTGATATTGAACAATAAAATATACTAAAAGTAAAAAAGACTTAATTAGTCTTTTTTTAGTGTCATTATGCTAGTTCTAATTGTAAGATTTTACACTTTATAATCATAAAAAAAGTTTTAATTTTAATTAACCAAAAATAAAGAATATTTTTGTAAATAAGAGTACGTTTTTTCATATTTTTTATTCAATTTAAAACAACTCTTGTGCTAAAAAAAAAAAAAAAAAAAAATTAAAAATTGTAAAATTTATTATATAATATGCATATTTTATGTAATTTTAGAGGTTTGTATGAAGAGGTTAATAGCGCTACTTACTGCTATTAGTGTTTCAACAGCAGGTGGTTTTTCTTATATAGGATATAAAAATTTATCTAATGATACTACTATAAATAATCAAGAAAATGAATTTAAACAATTAGAAAAAGAGTTAAAAAAAATTCAATCTGAAATTAAAAATAGAGAAGATAGAGTTAAATTTTTAGACATAAAAGATATTGAAGATATTAAAAATAGCAATACTAAAATTGAGTTATTAAAAAAACAAGAAAAAGATATCAAAGATAGAATAGTTGAAAAAAACGATAAAATAAATAACTTAAATAAAAATTTAAGTTTTTTTGCATCTCAAGTTAAAGTTAGAAAAGAACAAAAGCATAGATTAGAAACAGAACTTAATGAACTTAAAAAACAAAAGCGTGAAAATGATGAAAAACAAGCTTTATTTAATAGTGAAATTGAAAGACTTGAATCTGATTTAAGTTCATCTAATACCATTTATAATGATCTTAAAAAACAAATAGAAGCTTATAAAGATGAATTAACTAAGTTAGAAAAAGATAAAGAAAACAAGCAAAAAAAGATAGATCTTTTAAAACAAGAATTAAATAGAAAAAATTACTCACTTTCTGTTTTAGAAACAAAAATTCAAAAGCATAAAGAACTTACAGCTGAATTATTAAAATTACAACAAGAACAAAACACATTAAATAAAACTATTAAAGAAAAACAACAAGAAATTGTAGATAAAAATAAAATTTTTAACACTAATCAAGAACAATTAAAACAATTAATAGATTCAAATAATAAAGAACAAAATACATTAAAAGAAAAGACTCAAGATTTAGAAAATACAAATAAAAAAATTACTAGTTTAGAAAAACAACTACAAGAAATTAAAACAGAAATTTCTAAGCTAAATAAAGAGGCTGAAGCAGATTTAATAAAAGTAAAATCAGAAATAGAAAATATTGATGAACAAATAAGAGAAACAGAAAATCAATTAACTGAGTCTAATAATTCAATAAATCAGTTAAAAGATAAAATTGAAAAAATCAAAAAAACTAAAAATGATAAAGACTCAGAAAATCAAGAATTAGATAAAGAGCTAAGAAAAAAAGTTTCTGAAGTAGAAAAACTATTAAAAGAAAATCAAGAGTATTTAGAAAACAATAAAAGCTTAACAAATAGAAAAACTGAACTAGAACAAAAACTAGAAGAAGTTGAAAAACAAAATCAATTAAAAGAACAAGAACTAAAAACTCTTGAGAGTCAATATGAAAAACTTTCTAAAGAACACACTCGCTTACTTGCTTTGAGAATTTTACAAAATAGTGAAATTAGTGAATTAACTAATGAAATAACATCTAAAAAAATAATAGTTAAAAATTTAGAAACATATACACAATCTCAAAAACAACAACTAGAAGAATTAAATAAAGAATATAAATCAATTAAACAAGAATTAGAAGCAAAACAAAAAGAACTTGAACAAAAAAATTCTGAACTTTCAGCAATAAATATTAATAAATCTGAATTAGAAAATAATTTATCTAAACTAAAAGATGAAAATAAAAAATTACTAGAAGAAGAAAAGAAACTATCTTCTGAAATTAAAGAAATAAAAGATAAAATTTCAAGTAAAAAAGATGAGCTTATAAAAGATGATGATAATTTAAAAAAATATAAAACTGTTATTGATGGTTTAAATCAAAGAATAGAAGAATCAAAACAAACTAATAATAATTTAGAAAAAGCTAATAGTCAAAAAGAAACAATTATTGATATAAAAACTGAAGAAATATTTAATTTAATAAAAGAAATTGAATCTTATGAAACTAAAATTTTAAAACTAAATAGAGAATTAAAAACAGCTGAAGAAGAACATAAAAGACTTTCATTAGTAAAGACTAATTTAAATTTTTTATTAGAAAAAACAACAGAATCACTACAACAAATTAAGCTTGAATTAAAAACTACTAAAGAGACTTGAACAGAATTAGTTAAAAAAAATGAAGAACTAAAAAATCTTATAGATGAGTTTATAGAGATCACTAAGAAATGATTAAAACCAGAAGAATTAAGCACTCGTTATAAAGAATATATTGAATCAATGACAAAGACTAATGAACAAATAGAGACAAAAAATAAAGAAGTACAAAAAATAAGTTCAAAATTAGATGAACATAAAAAAGAGCTAAAAAAACATATTGAAACTCTTGAAAAAACTATATATAGTGCAATAGAAAATAAGATTTTAGAACTAACTGAATAGAGGTGTGTTATGAAAAGGCTTACAAGTTTAATAGCAGCTATTAGTGTTTTTACAGCAACTGGACTTGGATATGTGGGTTATAAAAACATAGCTACTTCAAATAACACTAAAGAACAAAAAATGTTAAATAAAATTCAATCTATAAGAAATGATTTAAAAAATAGAGAACAAGAACTAAGAAATTTAGAAAAATATTTAAATGAAAAAGAGAGTAGAAAAAAATATTTAAATGACCAAATCAAAACTTTAGAAGCTAATATTAGTGATTTAAATAATAAAGATAAGATAAGTAAAAGTAAAATAGATAAATTAAATAGTGATCTTTTAAAATTAAATGATGAATTAAATCTAGATAAACAAAATATTTTAACTAAAGAATCTGAAATAAATAAGTTAGAAAAACAAATAAGAGAAATTAAAGAAACTCTTAATAAAACATCAACTGAAATCTTAAAAAAAGAACAAGAGCTTAAAAGTTTAACTAATAAAAATCAAGATATAAATAAAGAAAAGTTAGAATTAGAAAATCAAAAGAAATTATTTAGTGATCAAATATCTGAAATCAAAACAACAATAAACCAAATTCATTCAAAACGTTTAGCTTTAGAATTAAAGTTGTTAAATATTCAAAAATATAGTGAAAAAAATAAATTACTAACTTCTCAAATAAATGAATTAAAAGCTCAAAATAATAAATTAGAAAGTCAAAAAGATCTAGAAAATAAAAAGTTTAGTGAACTTCAAACAAAGATTTTAGAAGTTCAAAAACAATTAGAAGATACTAAAGTTCAACAACCTAAAATTAAAACTCAATTAGAAGAAAAAGAAAGTCAAATAAAACAAAATAATACTAAAATAGATAATTTAACTAAAGAGTTTAAACAATTAGAATCTCAAATACAGAATTTGAATAATCAAAAAAAACAAGGTTGAAATAAAGAACTAAAAGAACAATTAAAATCTAAACAAGAAAAACTAACTACAATTAAGTCTAAAATATCTGAAAATGAAAAGGCAATAAGTGAATTTACTGAACAAATATCTATTTTAGAAAAAGAAGTAAAAGATCTAGAAAATGACAATTCATCAAAACAAAAGGAATTAAATGAAAAACATCAACAACTAGAACTTGTTAAAAAAGAAAATGATTCTAAAAAACAAGAAATTAAAAATTTAGAATCTCAAATAAACTCTTTAGAATTAAAAATTAAAAAACAAGAAGTAGATACTCAAATATTTGATACTGAGATTGAAGAAGCACAAGAAAGTAAATTAGTAATTGAAAAAGAAATAGAAAAACTAAAATCAGAAATCGCTAAAAATAAAGATACTATAAAAGATTTAAAAGAACAAGATTATGTATTTGAATTAAAGTATGAAAAACTTGATTCTCTTAGAGATGATTTAAAAACTCAATTAAAAGTTTTTGAAATATCAATTAAAAAAACTAAACAAAATTTAGAAAAAACTAAACAAGAACTTAAATCAAAAGAACAAGAAATTAAAAAGTTTAATGACGAAGTAAAAAAAATAGATCAAGAAAATAAAGAATTAAATAAGCAGATATCTCTTTTAAAAAATAATGTTGAAAAATTAGAATCAGAAAAGTTAGAAAAAGAACAAGAATTTAAACAACTAGAATCAAAAATTAATGAAATGAAGTCTAACTTAACAAAAGAAGAATTAGAAAAAGAAATTCAGCAAAAACAAAAAGAAATTGAGCAATTGAAAGAAAATTATAATTCTCTACTAGCAAGTCAAACAGAATTTGATCAATTAGTAAAAGAGTATGAATTTGAAAGAAAAAAGATTAGAAGCGAATTGGCAAAGAAAATTATTCTATCAAGTAGTATAGAAGATGAAATTGAAAGTGTAAATAAGGAAAATAAAGAAATAGAGTCTCAAATTAAAACTGTTTTAAAAAAGAAACATACTTTAAAACAAGAAGCAGAAGCTATTTATAATACTATTGACGAAATCAGAAATAAAAAACCATATAATATAGATCAAAAAACTAAAGATTCAATCAGTAAAATAGGTGATATCATTGAAGCAATGAAAACATGAAATAGTGAATCACTACTTCATATAAAACCCCGTATTACCGATCGAATTAGAAAAAACGATTTACCATTACTTGAAGATCACTTTGAACATGTTAAAAAAGAATTAGAAGTTTTAAAAGAGTTCAGTGATATTTTGGAAAATTTTATTAAAAAGTTTAATCAAAAATATAACGATAAATTTCTTGAAATAAATGAAGAATAATAACTAATTATCTTTGCGCTATTTATATAAAAACTAGAATAAAGAATACAACTAATAACAAAATAATTAAGGTGATTTATGTCACCTTTTTTATTTAAAAATATTTTTTATGAAAATTTTTAATTATTTATATGAGAAGAAAAATTATTAGTAAAAAAGATAAGCAAACAAAAAAGTGACTAAAAATCACTTTTGTTGTTAAACAGTTTATTAAATTTAGTAATATCAAGAATTAGTCTGTAAATCCTTTACAGTATTCTAAATCAACGTTAACATTATAACCTAATTTAACAGCGTCATCATAATTGGCTTTTACACAAATTTCAGTAGCAACACCAACTATTTTTAAAGTATCTATATTTTTTGATTTTAAATATTCATCTAATCCGTTTGAGTTATTTTGATCATCAAAAAAACCACTGTAACTTTCAATATCCTTATTTACACCTTTTTCGATGATTAAATCAACATCACTATAATCAAAATAAAGTTCACTACCTTTAGTATTTTGTATACAGTGCTTATTTCAAATTTTAAAAGAACAGTGGTCAATTGGATGAAAATCTTTAGTTGCAATAATTGTTCAACCTTGAGATTTTAAGTCTTTTGCTAATTTTTCAATTTTAGATTTTAGTGTGTAGGCGTTTTTTACATATAAACTACCATTAGGATCACAAAAATCATATTGATAATCAACTATAATTAATGCCTTATTTTTATTTTGTGATTTCATAAATTTATTCTCTCTTAGAATTAATAATTTAAGTTCTGAATATATAATATTAAATAGATTAAATTATTATTTTATAAATAATATTAATATAAAAAATATTTGGTTTATAATTATTTTAATAAGAAAAACTTTGTTTTCTTATTTTAATTTTTATAAAAATAAAAAATAATTACAAGCCATATTTATATTTAATAATTTTTAATTTTAAAGAAAGGTTAGTATGAGAATTGTCATTATAGGTGGTGCAGCTAGTGGAATGACAGTTGCAAGCAGACTAAAAAAGAGTCAAAAAGATGCAAAAATAATTGTTATTTCAAAAGAAAAATATGTTTCACTTGGTGCTTGTGGACTACCCTATTTTGTAGCTAATCCAATTTTAAAACCAAATGATTTACTAGCAAGATCAGTAGAACAATTTATTGAACAAGATATTTTAGTTTATAATGAATCAATTGTTAAAAAAATTGATAGCGATAATCAAAAGATTTGATACGAAAAAGAAAATCAATTATATGAATTAGATTATGACAAATTAGTAATTACAACGGGAGCAAAACCTATAATTCCGCCAATAGAGGGAATTGATCTTCCAAACATTTTTACTTTAACCAGATTAGAAGATGCCACTGATTTAAAAGAAAAATTAAAGGATCAAAATATTAAAAAAGTGGCCGTAATAGGCTCAGGTTTTATTGGTTTAGAATGTTGTGAAATGTTAGAGCATTTTAAAAAAGAAATAGTCTTAATTGAAAAAACTAATAGATTAAATCAAAGAGTATTTGATCAAGAAATTACTGATTTATTAGAACAAAACTTAGTTAAAAATAATGTTCAAATTATTAAAAATAATGGATTAAAATCAATAGTTCAAACTAAAGAAAATAGATTAAATTTAGTTTTAGATCAAGATCAACAATTAGAAGTCGATTTGGTTATTTTAGCAATTGGGTTTAAGCCTGCTACTGAATTTTTAAAAGATACAAAGATTCAAATGCTGGCAAACGGAGCTATTGTTGTTGATAAGCATGGTAGAACAAATTTAAAAAATATTTGATCCTGTGGTGATTGTGCTACTGTTTATCATAAAGTTACTAATCAAATAACTTATACCCCACTAGCAACAGTTGCTAGAAAATTTGCCAAAGTTATAGCTGATGATATTTTAAATGTTAAGAGTGAATTTGTAGGAACTTTGCAAACTGCAATTTTAAAAGTTTTTGATTCTGAATTAGTAGCTACTGGAGTTAATGAAGCTTTAGCTAAAGAGCTAAAATATGATATAAAAACTATTTTTATTAAAGATTTTGATCATCCATCATATTATCCAAATCCAACGCCGCTTGCTTTAAAACTAATTTTAAATAAAAAAACAAATACATTAATTGGTGCTCAAATGTATGGGTCTAATTTATCTGTTCTAAGAATTAATTTTTTAATTTCATTAATTTGAAATCAGATTGAAATTAATCAAGAACTAAGTCAAGTGGATTTACCATATTCACCACCATTTTCTAGGGTTGTAGATATTATTCATATTGCTTTAGAAAAAATCATTAAAAATTAATTAAGGAGAAAAAAATAACTAATGCAACAAGAAAAGACTAATGTCTTATTAGATAAATTTTTAGCAATAGGAAGTTGGCAAGCAGCAATTGCTGTTATTGTTTTTATTGGAATTCAGATTGGTTTATGATTTACATTTAAAAAGTTTAAATTCAAATTTATTTATAGAGTCTTAATTGGACTAGTAATTGGTTTAGTATTTGGAATAATTATTCAAGCTGTTTACAAATTTCCACAAAATGGATTAGTAAATGAAAAATTACCAACAACAATTACAAAAGATGGAGTACAACAAACTCAAACTAACCCTAACTTTAAATTATGAGTATATCAATTAGATATATGAATTTCTTTAGCAAAAAATATTTTTATTAACGGTATCTTATTATTAGCAGCTCCGGTTGTGTTTATTGCTATTTTTAGAGTAACATCAAAAAAAGGTAATAAAAATGTTGGACGTATTTCATTAAAAGGTGTGGGGTTATTATTATTAAATACTGCATTTGCGTTTGTAATTACTTTTTGATTGGGGTATTTAATAAAAGTAGGTTCAGGATCAGGATTATCTTTAGACCATTCAATTGTAAAAAATATACCAAAAGAAACTCAACCATTGCCTAAAATAGTTTGAGAATATTTACCAAATAACTTTATTCAGCCATGACTTGGATCAATGGTAATTCCATTAATGGTAATTGCAGGATTAATTGGAAATTCTGTAAAGATTTTGTCTAAGAAAAAACCTGTTGAAATGGATGCAATCAGAAAAGGAATGGATGTTGCTTGAAATATTGTAATTTCAGTATTAATGACATTTATGAAAATAATGCCTTTGGCAGTTATGTCAATGATTGCTTCATCAGTTATTTCTAAACCAATTGGAGCACTAGCAACAATTGGAAAAGTTTTAGGATTAGGATATTTAGGGTTAACTATTTCATTAATATTTTTAACATTATTATTATTTATAAATAAAATTAATGTTATTACTTGATGAAAACTTTCATTTAAAATTCTAATTCAAGGATTTGCTACACAATCTTCAAATGCTACTTTGCCAATGAGTATTGAAACATTAAAAGATGAGGTTAAAATCGATGATTCAGCAGTTTCAACAATTGCTCCATTGTCAACAACAATGGGATTAATGGGATGTGCTGGAGTTCAATCTGGTGTTATTACTAGTCTATTATGAACCGGAGCAGCTAATGCTAGTTTTCATAGTATGGGATTGCTTACATTCTTTATTTTAGCTTTCTTTATCACTTTAATTGCTTCTTTAGGAATTAGTGGAATTCCAGCAACTGCAACTGTTCTTACTTCAGGTGTTTTATCTGGTTTAGGTTTAAGTGTATGATTTGCACCAGTTTATGCAATAGTTGGTTCATTAGATGCATTATTTGATATGGGAAGAACTGGAGTTAATGTTACTTCAGGAGCTGTTGTTACAACAATTGTTGCAAAAACTGAGGGATTAATTGGTGAAGATTCAACAATTTTATCTAAACAGCAATTAGAAAGACAAAAAATAATAAAAGAAAAAAAATCAAAAAAGGAAATGCAAGAAACTCAAAAAATTGAAGCTAAATAAAAGCTAAATTAGTTCAACATTAAATTAGTTGAACTTTTTTATTTTTATTTAGTCGAGTTATAATAAAATATGCAATAATATATAAATGCTTAAAATTTTAATTGTAGATATAATATTAATAAATAGACTAAAAGGTGATTGGTATGAAAAGTAATTATGATGTAATTGTTGTTGGTGGAGGTCATGCAGGAGTTGAAGCCGCTTTAGCTAGTGCTAGATTAAATAAAAAAACAGCTTTAATTAATTTGTATGAAGATAAAATTGCAACAATGCCATGTAATCCAAGTGTTGGTGGTCCTGCTAAAGGAATAGTAGTTAGAGAAATTGATGCACTTGGTGGAGAAATGGCTAAAGCTGCTGATGCTACTGCTTTACAAACTAAATTACTTAATTCGTCTCGAGGACCTGGTGTATGAGCGTTAAGAGTACAGTCAGACAAAGAAGAATATTCTAAATATATGAGAAATGTAATTAAAAAACAAAAGAACTTAGATCTAATTACAAAAGCATGTACTGGTTTAGTTTATGATGATAATAAAAGTGTTACAGGGATCTATTTAGATGATGAAATTATTTTAAATGCTAAAGCGGTAATTATTACAACAGGAACATACTTAAAATCTGAAATTTTAAAAGGTATTGATAGATATGAATCTGGACCTAATAATGAAAAGACAACTAAGGGAATAAGCAAATCTCTAATTGATTTAGGAATTAAATTAATGAGATTTAAAACTGGAACTCCTGCTAGAGTTTATAGAGATTCAGTTGATTTAAGTAGAGCTATTATTGAACCGGGAACGGACATGAAACTAGCTTTTAGTTTTTCAACAAACACATATACTCCAATAGAAAAACAACAACCCTGCTATTTAATTCATTCAACTTTAGAGACTAAAAAAATAATTGAAGATAATTTAGAAAAATCTGCAATGTACTCAGGAACTGTTGAATCAATTGGACCAAGATATTGTCCTAGTTTTGAAGATAAAGTTGTTAGATTTAAAGAAAAAGATACTCATCAAATTTTTATTGAACCTGAAACTTTAAATGGAGATACTTGATATGTTCAAGGATTTTCAACTTCAATGCCTATTGAAGTTCAAGAATTGATGTTAAAATCACTACCTGGATTTGAAAATGTTAGAGTAAAACATTGGGCTTATGCAATTGAATATGATTGTATAGATCCAATGCAATTGTCTCCTAGTTTAGAATTAAAGGATGTTAGAAATCTATTTACTGCTGGACAAATTAATGGAACTAGTGGATACGAAGAAGCTGCTGGACAAGGATTAATAGCTGGTATTAATGCTTCTAGAAAAATAGATGGATTGGATCCAATTATTTTAAGAAGAGATGAAGCTTATATTGGTGTTATGATTGATGATTTAATTAATAAAGGTGTTTGAGAACCTTATAGATTATTAACAAGTAGAGCAGAACACAGATTATTATTAAGAAATGATAATGCCGAAACTAGATTGAAACAATATGGAAGGGAAATTGGATTAATTAGTGATACTGAATGAGAGCAATATTTAATTTATGTTAAAGAAATTGAACAAGCTATCAAAGAATTAAAAGAAATTAGATTTACACCAAAATCTCAATTAGCCATAAATTTAAAAAACAAAAAACAAGCTGATTTATCTCATGGATATAGTGGTTATGAGATTATTAAAATTCCAACAGTTGATATTAATGAATTGATTGAGTTTATTCCAAGCTTACAAAAATTAAAAACTAATCAATTACAATCAATAGTTATTGAAATTAGATTTGAAGGTTATGTTAAAAAAGAACGTCAATTAGTTGACAAATTAGTTAAATTAGAACGTAAAAAAATTCCTTTAGATATTAATTATTCTAAAGTTGATAATTTAGCAACAGAAGCAAAAGATAAATTAGAAAAAATTAGACCTTTAAATATTGGACAAGCTTCAAGAATTACTGGAGTAAACCCTGCAGATATTCAAATGTTATTGTTCTATTTGAAAAAACAATATCCTTTAGAAAGCATTGATGATTAAGAATTGCTATAGCAATTCTTTTTTTATGCTATAAAAGAATAACTAATTTTTTACAATTCTCTTTTTATATTATAATGAGGACATTGTCATAGATTTTTGAGAAATTAATATACTTTCTAAAAAGCAAATGAACTAATAATATTTAATATAAAAATTAATAAAAGGAACTGTAAAAAATTTAAAATAAAAAATACATTTGAAAAGTTTGAATTGTTTGAAACTAAAAGATATGGTTAAATTATGAAAATCCTTAAGCAATATAAAAAAACCAAATATTAGAAAAACTAATATTTGGTATAAAAAGAATTATTAAAAAGAATAAATAAAACATTAATATAACCTTAATTAATCAAGCAAAGGTCTAATAATATTTCTTAAATCATCAATAGTTGTTTTTAAAATTTTTTTAAATTTATTTCTTGATAAATCAAGTTTTTTACATATCTCCTTGTTAGAGCAATTATTTAAATACATTTCAAATACTTGTTTTGCCAATTTTTCATTTGAATTTTCAAAATATGTGTCTACTATTTCTTGTATTGGCATACCATTATTTTGATAATTTTCATCTTTTATATTTTCAATAATTTCTCTTTTAATACTAGAAGTAGAGACACTCATATTTAAAACCTTATGTCTATTATTCATATATTTAGTACATACGTCAGTACATTTTCAACTAACAGCATCAATAACAGACCAAACAAATTTTTTTCTAATCTTTTTGACCTGATAAACTTTTAAAAGATTATCAAATGCTATTCATGCATAGCTTAACAAATCAGAATGTTCTAAAGGCAATGAATGAAATTTAGACATTACTTTTTTTATAGCAAAATTAATAGGGGGTAATAACAGAACAAATAAATTTGTCTTTTCTTCTAAACTTAGTTTAGATAAATCTTTATTTAGGAAATGTTTAATAGGTTCCATATTAACTCCTGATGAAAAATTATAATATTATATTTTTAATATTGTTTAAAATGATTTTTTAATTAGTTATTAAATAAATAAAACTAGTTTGAATTAAATTCAAACTAACAAAAGTGAAATCTAACTTATTATTATAATTACGTATTTATTTACATTAATTAAATTAATTTACTTAAGAGATAATGTAATGGTCTTTTGTAAATCACATATTGTATTTTTTATGATTATGTTAAATTTATTTTTTGATATATCAAGTGTTGCACATATTTCTTTTTGAGAAAAAATATTTTCATACATTTCAAATACTTGTTTTGCCAATTTTTCATTTGAATTTTCGAAATATGTGTTTACTATTTTTTGTATTGTTATACTACTTTTGCTATTTATTATAGTGTCTTTATTTGGTTTTTTATAACTAAGACTACAAGTTGCAATACTAAAATTTAGCTTTTTATAACAATTTTTAATACTTTTTGCACAAACCTCTATACACTTTGATCTAATAGCTCCTAAAACTTTTAATAACAACTCAGCCTTAAACTTTTTTGTCTTACTTTTGTTTAATATTTCTTGAAAAGTTAATCAAGCATAAAATAATAAATCTTGATATTCTAATGGCAATGGGTGAAATTCTAGCATTGCTTTTTTTATAGAAGCATTAATTGAATCTAATAGTTCTGAAAATAACTCAGTTCTTTGTTCTAAATTAAGTTCAGATAAGTATTTATTTGAGAATTTGTTCAATCCTTTCTCCTTTCCAAATTTTCTAATTTCTTTTTATAATAAATTTCTAAAATATGCAATAGTTTTTTTAATTTTTTTTAAAATAAATAAATTTAGAAAATTTATGTTGAGTTTTAAAAAAACTATGACAAAAATTATCAAATAGATTAGTACACATAAGCATTTTTTTATTTTCATTAATTTAAAATCTAAAAAACTTACCAGTTTATATTTTTAAAATCTTAAAAAATCATTAAACAAGGTTTGTTTACACATTAACTAAATAGAATATGACTATAATACTGTATAACTAACACTAATAGTTTCTATAATAAATTTAATGTGCCGTTGATTTTTTAACACTAAAAAAAATAATTAATTTTAAAGTCAATTAATATAAAATCTATTATTTTGTTCTCTTATGTTCATTCCCTTCTGTCTTCACTATTGTTTTAGAATTTTTTTTAAAAAAGCGACCAAAAAATAGTAAAAAAATAAAAAAATCAGCATAAATATGCTGATTATAAAAAATAAAATCTAAATTACGTTTTATAAAGTTAGTAAAATTTATAAAAACATATACAGCATAATGTATTAAATTAGCTATATTAAAAACTATAAATTAGACTATTATAAATCTCGTTAAACTAAATTTTTTAAGCTTGAACTAATTGTAAATGCCCTTTAGAAATATCTACTTTTTTTCAGAACCCTAATATTAATGTCATTACAAGTGTTCCTATTAAAATAGCTAGTATAAATAAAGCTATACCCATACCTTTAGCAACACTATGTTGAGTAAATAATTCTGAATTTAATAAAGGAAATACAAATATTCCTCCATGTGGAGCTGGTAAGGTAATTTTAAATGCACCAACTAATAACCCTGTAACAAATCCACCACTTAAAGCTGAAACTGAAATACGTTTTGGGTCAGTTACCATAAATGGAATAGCCCCCTCACTTATGAAAAATGAACCCATTAATCAATTTGCTTTTGCAGCATCTCTTTCTTTTGAAGTTCAAACTTTTTTAAATAAAACTGTACATAAAGCAATACCTAAAGGTGGGATCATTCCTCCTGCCATTGAAGCAGCCATGATATTAGTAAATATAGCTTCTTTTCCAAATGACCCTGATACTGAAGCTGTTCCTAAAACATAAGCAATTTTATTAATAGGACCACCCATATCAACACACATCATTAACCCTATAATAGCTCCTAAAATAATTAATAAATTATTTTTAGCCATATAAGTTAAGCCTAATTGAATTCCATATAGTAAATATCCAAGTGGTATATTTAACACAAACATAGTTAAAGAAATTCCTAATAAAGATAAAATTGGAATAAATACTATATCTCTCACACCATGAAACGGTTTTTTAAATTTTTGCATTCCTATAGTTAGACCAAAAACAATAAAAGCAGCTAAATAACCACCAACCATAGCACCAATGAATCCTGAACTAGTTGGTAAATGATCTGGTAGAATTCTTTTTCATAATCCAGATCAAGAACCTATAGTTCCATATGCAAAACCACCTGTGTTATCTGCTAGTAATCCAGCTACAACACCAGGCATTAATCCTTGTGGTCCTACAATTGCATAGGCAATATAACCACCAAGTATTGGGACCATCATCATCATTGCAGTTTTTCCAGCAGCTGCAAATCAACCAGAAACTTTATTAACTGTTCCAAAATCACCTTTAGCATTACCATTACCAGTAATAAAATCTAATAAAAAAGCAATCCCTAAAATAATTCCACCAGCTACAACAAAAGGTAGCATTCTAGAAACTCCACCTAATAAATTACCCTTAAAGTCTTTAAATTTTTTTAAACTTAATTCTCCAATATTTGAATCATCAGCTTTAATATTTTTAATTTCTTTTAATTTAGGATGTTTATCAAAGTTAGAAATTAATTCTTTTCCATTATAAATTGCATCTTTTGTACTTGTGTCAATAACTTTACAATTATTAAATCTAGACATTCCTTCAATTGCTTTATCATGAGCTAAAATAATCACTTTAGCATTTTTAATATCTTCATCAGTTAACTGATTTTCAATCCCTCTTCTTCCTTGTGTTTCAATCTTACTGCTTAGATTTAAACTTTTTGCATATTCAGTTAACTTATCACTAGCTAGATATGTATGAGCAATTCCTGTAGGACAAGCAGTTATTCCAACAACATCAAAAAATTCATTTTTATTGGTTTGTTCTTCTTTTAATTCTTTTTTATCATTAAAAATTTCTACTAATTGTATAAAATTTTCAATTTCTCTTAATTTATTTAAAACATTAGAATCTAAAAATTTAGATGAAAGACCTGCAATTGCATCCATATGATCATTACCATTTTGATCATTTGTTACTATCATAAAAATTAAATCAACTAATTGGTTATCATCATTATTTCATTTTATTGGGTTTTTTAAACTCATAAAACAAACTGTTGGTTTTAATACTGCTTCATTTAATGCGTGCGGAATAGCAATACCATCACCAATTGCAGTTGACTCTAATTTTTCTCTAGTCTTAATTGCATTTAAAACTACAGTTTTTTTACTAATAATTTTTTGTTCAAACAATTTTGAAACTAAAAAATCAATTATCTGTGTTTTTGTTTTAAATTCTTGTTTAAAAAAAGAAGTATTTTGATTAAATAAATCTTTTATTTGCATAACTACCTTTCTATTTTTTTAACTTTAATATTTTTTAATTGTTTATTAATTTCTTTTTTTGTTGCTAGTCATTTACTAAAAGCAGTACTTGAACCGCAACTAGCAGCATATTTTAAAGTTTTTATAATATCTAATTGTTGATTTAATCCATGAATAAATCCAGCCAACATTGAATCACCAGCTCCAATTGAATAAACTAGTTTTCCTTGACCAACTCCTATTTTATAAATATCATTGCTTTCTGAAAAATAATAACTTCCCTTACTTGCCATACTTAATAAAATATTTCTAGCTCCTAAACTTTGTAGTTGTTTGATTTTTTTATAAATTAGATCAAATTCATAACTAATAGGTTCATTAAAAACTGCAAATAATTCACTAATGTTTGGTTTGATTAAAAAAGGTTTTGCTTTTAAACCTTCTAAAAGATATTTTTTAGAAGTATCTAAAATAAACAAAGCTTGTTTTTTATTAACAAGATCACCTATAATTTGATAAACATTATCATTAAATGATTTGTTAGCACTTCCACTAGCTATAACAATATCATTTTCTTTTAAATTATCTTTAAGATATTTTAAAAGCTTATTTAAATAACTTAGTTTAAGATCGCACCCAACACCGTTTAGCTCTATTTCATCAAAAGTATTTAAATTTTTAATCTTAAAATTAGTTCTAGTTACACCATTGTATAAAAAGAAATGATTTTTTAAATTCAATTCTAAAAACTTATTTAAAAATTGATTAGCATTATTCTTACCTAAAAAACCTGTACTTATAACATCATTTTTTAAATTATTTAAAATAATTGCTACATTAATTCCCTTACCACCAATTAATGAATAACTATTTGAATAATAATTAGTATTATTAAAATCTATTTGATTAGTTTCAATTACACAATCAATAGCAGGGTTTAAAGTAATTGTATAAATCATTAATCTTCAATTAGTTCTAATTCTAAGTTTGTAGCAAATTTATAAAATGATTTAGAATGTTTTTTAGATTGATCAACTAATCCATAACTTTTATTTGAATTTTTAATCACTTGAATTTTTAATTGAGCATGATCATCACTAGTTGTATAAATATTATTTTGTTCATCAACTGCATTAATGCCAATAAAACTTAAATCAAAAGAATAGTTTTTTAAATCATTGACTGCTTGATAGCCTAAAATAGAACTAGTAACCACTTGATACTTTCCACCTAATAAATAAATATTTTGATGATTATTTTTACTTAATTCTTGAACATTTAAAATTGAATTAGTAACGATTTTTAAATCTAAATTGGGATCTAAGATTTTTGCTAAATAATAAGTTGTTGAGCCTGAATCTAAAAAAATACAAGTTTTAGGCTTTATTTTTTTAAGAGCTTTAATAGCAATTTGTTGTTTAGCTTGGATATTTAAATTGATCTTATTATCTAAATAGTCTTCAACAATTAAATTACTTTTATTAAGTTGTACTCCTCCATGCGTTCTAATAACTTTATGTCTTTGTTCTAGTTCTTTAAGATCTCTTCTTAAAGTAGTTAAGGGAATATTTAAATCAGTTGATAGAAAATCTAAAGAAAGCAATTCATTTATTTCTAATTTTTTTAAAATCTCTTTATATCTTTGTTCTTTAATCATATGAATCCCTCGATTTTATTATAACCACTAATTTTTAATATGAACCAAAAAAATCCAAATTACACCAAAAAGCACCAAATACAATCTTTATTTACTTTAAGTTAATATCTACTTTATTTTTTGTTAAATTTATTTATAGAAAGAAAAATATATGTTTTATTACGCTACACACTCAGTTTTAATTCAAATAAATAAACTAGATAATAAATATTTAATTGGTGATCAAGTCTTTGAACAAATTCCAAGTTATATTCTAAATAGTTTATATACTTCAGCTAATTGAAATAGAGCTTTAAAGTATTATTGCTTAAAAGGTAATTTAGTTGGTTATTATATGTTAAATTTTGACATTTATTTAGACTTTCAAACTAAAAACATTAATCTTTTAACTAGAAACAGTTTTTTTACTAATGTTATTAATCAAATTCAATTTAGAACTGATTTTTTACAAAAAGTTTTGAATCATAAACATAGACATAGATTAGTATTAGACACTAATTTTGATATTGATAAAGACTTTATTATTAAAAATAATCCAACTATTTTTTTAGATATTTTAAGAATTTCATCTATTAATAGATTTTTTATAAATAAACAAATAGATTTAAATAAATATAAATTTAAAGATATATTTGTACTAAGTGATACATTTGAGTTTGTGATTACTAATAAAAATCAAAGAATTTATAAAATACCAAAAGATCAAATAAGTATTGATAATAAACCAGTTTTTATTGATTTAGTTAACTACAAAACTTATTTAACTACTACTTTAAATTGATATCATCAAATAGTTTTAGAACTAGAATATGAAGATATAAACAATATTAATAATTTAAAAGCACAATTAATTGAAATTTTTAAAAATAACTTTACAACTGATTTAAATTGACATTTATATAATCTAACTTTAAATGAAATATATTTAGCTAGTGCAATTAAAGAAGTGTTTGAAAGTAATTCATTTATTCTTTCTATTAATGTATTAGAAAAAACTTTTAAAAAATTACTTATAAATTATTTTTTTATTATTTTTCGTTCAAAAAATTTAATTAATCTTTTAAAAACTTATATTAAAACTGATCAAGATACTTTAGTTTTTAATAATCTTTTAAATAGATATAATAAATAATTTTTGATAAACAATTTTTAAGAACTTAAATTAATTAATTATTAAATAATTGGCTAATAAACAAGTATAATTTATAACCTTTTTGTTATTGCATTTAAAAATTATTAAAAAAGTAAAATCTTTTTAAAAATAATAAAAACTAGTAAAAAACTAGTTTAAAACTTTTATTAAACCATTTGTTTTTAGTAATCTATAAATAGATATAAATAAACTTTAGTTAGGAGAAAAAAATATGCATATTGATAAGAATGCCGATATTGCTAGTGTTGTACTAATTGCAGGAGATCCTAGAAGAACTAAGTGAGCTTGTGAAAACTTATTAACTGATTATAAATTAGTAAGTGATGTAAGAAATGCTTTTGTTTACACTGGTTATTATAAAAATCATAAAGTTAGTTTTGCTACAAGCGGAATGGGCCAACCTTCAATTGCTATTTATGTTCATGAGTTATTTAATGATCATAATGTTAATACTATTATTAGAGTTGGAACTTGTGGAACATATAATAACGATATTAAAATAGGAACTGTAATTGAAGCAAAAAATGCTTTTAGTGAAGTAAATATTTTTGAACCAAATAAAACAGGATGACAAAAAAATCAACCTAGTTTAGATCTAAATATTGGTTTAAAAGCAAATGTTCACTGTAGTGATGTGTTTTACAGATTATCTAAATTAGATATAAAAGAACATAATTTAGATGTTGTTGATATGGAAAGTTTTGCTTTATTTTATTTAGCAAATCATTTTAATAAAAAAGCAGCTACTATTTTAACTGTTTCAGATAACTTAAATGACCATTCAAATGACTTAACTGCAAAACAAAGAGAAATAGCTACACTAAAAATGTATCAAGATGTTTTAGAAAAATTATTTACAAATTAAAAACCTTAGCTGTTTGCTTGCTAAGGTCTAATTTTTTATAAGTATGTTTATTTTGTATCTTTTATATTTAATTGCTGTTTTAGTTCATCAATTTGCTGTTCTAAATCAGCATTTTTTTCTTCTAATTGTAAAAAGAGCTGTTTATAAGAATTAGCACTGTTTTTTGGTCTGCCGATCTGATTACTTAATCCTTGTATTCCTTTTTCTTTAAACTGTTTTTCTCACAAAGCAACAGTTGAAGAATTTTTAATACTAAATAGTTTTATAGTTTCTGGATAACTTAAGTTATATTCTTTTTTATGGTTAATAACATGTAGTTTAAACTCTGGATCATATTTAGTATGAACTACACTTTTACTAATTCCCTGTTCGGCAAACATATTATATTGATGAATTCAATCTCTGATTGTTCATATACCAATATCATATTTACTTGCTAAAGATTTAACTGAAGCTCCTTTTTTATGTTCTTCTATAATTTGTAGCTTAAAATCAAGGTCTTTTGGCAGCATATTTATCTCTTTTTCTATTTAATAGTTATATTATAAAGATAAAAATTAATAAATTACATAAATTTTAAAATATCTCTTATCACCAAGTTTTTATCTAATTCATTTAAAATTTCATGTCTAAAATTTGGATAAATAATTAATTGATAACTATAGTCTAATTTATTTAATTTATTACTAAACTTAACTGCATCTTTACTAAAATGACTTACAGGATCATCACTACCAGTTAATAATAAAATTCTTAAATTTTTATTCATTTTCTTTAAGTTTTTAGATTTTAAATTAAACAACATTCCTTTAAACATATCTTTAAAAGCGCTACTACTGAATACAAATCCACATAACTTATCATTTAAAAATTGATTTTGGATATTTTTATCTCTAGTTAATCATTCAACTCCATTTGCATTATTAGTTTTAAATTTTTTATTTAATGTCTTATAACTAATATTTCAAATAATTTTATTTGGTTGTTTTTCTTTTATAAATAAAGAAGTTAAACTTGTTAAAAGTAAAGCTGAAATTAAAACAAAACTATTAGTTTGATTAGTTCCACTTAATATTAACCCTTTAATAGTATCTGAATATTTAATAGCATAACTTCTAGCTACAAAACTTCCCATTGAATGACCAAGCATATAAATAGGTAAATTAATATAATTGGTTTTAATGTATTGATTAACTAGTAATTGATCTTCAATTAAACATTCTCAACCTTTAGTTTTATTAAAATACCCAAGTTCATTGTTTAAAACACTAGTTTGTCCATGACCTCTTTGATCAATTCCAACTACTATTACGTTGTTTTGATTCATTTCTTTTGCAAAATCTTCATATCTTTTTAAATGTTCACAACTACCGTGAACTAGTTGAATTACAGCTAGTGGTCTTATAACCTCATCTCATTTATACAAAACTATTTTTTTATTGTCTTTAGTGCTAATAATTTCTGTTTTCATATAATCTCCTAAATTATTTATTAGATCAGTTATGTAACAAAAACTCATTTTTAGATCAGTTGATGTTTGTTTATAAACAATAGGTATATTGTTTATAAAATTTTTTCTAGTTGTATATTTTTTTATTAACAACTTTTTTAAATCTTTTTAATTCCTTTTTGACTTTAACTTCTCTATTTTTAATTTCATTATAGTACTTATTTTCTTTAATTTTCTATTTTGTATAATAACCCATAAGAACATACAACACATATTTTAAAAAAGTTATTTATTAGTAATAATTAAAAATCTAAAGATAAAAAAAGAAGTATAAAATACTTCTAAAAAGTTAATTTATAATAATGTAATTATCAGCTTTCTTTTCAGCAAATGTTCCTTTTTTTAAAATTATTCTAATTACATCAATAATAAGTATGATACCTAAAGTAACAAAACGTAGTAATCAAAAAAGAAATCTTCATAAAGCAAGTCTACCCATTTTTTTACTACTATATTTGGTATTTGTTATTCTCATTCCTCATGATGGACTACCTTTTATATATAAAATAATAAAAATAATTAAATAAATACCTAAGGTAAATACTAATGATAAGGAATCTATAATGGTTTTAAAAACTCTTCTTCAAAATCCAGCTATTTTCATTTTTTGTCCTTCTATTTTTTATTTTTTACTATACATTAATAAGTATATTTATTTTTAAATATTAATAAAAAGTATTTAAATAGAAATTAAAAGATTTTTAATAAATTTAAGGATTTAAATTAATAGTTTTAAGTTTATCTTCTTTTAACTTTTCTATTAGATCATCAATTATTTTAGGCTCTTTATTATCTTTATTTAAATAATCATTACTTAAAGAATTAAATAAAATAACTCCATTAGTTTGAACACGTACTGGTAAGCTAATTTTTTGGCCTTGATATTCAAATAAAGGAATTGAAATATATTTACTTGCTCTAGTATCTTCAACTTCTGTATTTAAAATTCCAATAACATTAAAAGATGAATCAATAACCATAGATCCAGACGCACCTTGTTTTAGTGCAATTTGACCAAAAGGAACATTTGTATATAATGTTGAAAATTGATCAGCAATAGTTAAATTCATACCATGCTCATTATCAATAAATGGTTTTTCATATTTTTTATAATTCTCATTTATTGCATTATATTCTTTATTTTTTTGCTCATTATATTTTAGTCAAATATCTCTAAAGTAAATATCTTCTAAAATTTTTCTTTGAGTTGAAATTATTCCACCTTCTGATTTAAGACCTCTAAATTGAGTTTTTCTAATAAATGGGTTTCAATGCTTAGGATAACCTGCATAAAACTGAGTTTGTAAAGGACTAAATTTAGAATTTTTAAACTTAATATATCAATCCTTTTCTTGATCTTTTTCAATAACTTCAGCCAAACTTGGTAGAAGTTTTTCTAATTTATTTTTTTGAATTTTTAAACGTAAAGTTACAAAGTCAGCACCAGAATTATTTGTTTTTGATAAATAGTCATTATCATCAAAATATTTACTTTTTTTATTTATGTCTTTAAAAAAAATATGATCAGTACTATATCTAGGTATATAATAAGGTGCTACTAAATATTGTGAATAAATTTCAAAAGCTTCAATAGATTTTTCTTTGTCAACATCACTTTCAACCAAGCCATTTTTACTATCTATTTTTTCTGTTCTATTTGCTTTTAAATAAATTGCCATTTTTCTATTATCTTCACTACTTGTTGTGTCTTTTCCATCATAAAATCCAACAGGAAATTGTTTTCATTTATTATCTTCTAATTTATTGTTAAAAATACTTTTATCAAAAGTATTTCTCAAATTAAAAACATGAATATTTGTAGCTAATAAAAGTTCATAATTATCTTTATCGTCATTTTTAATTCTATCTATAATTCAAGCTGTTCCAGAAGCGTTAGCAAAGTTTAATCTTTTAATTTCTTCAAAAGTTTTTTCATCTCTTTCAATGACTCATTGTTTAACATTAATTTCTAATTGAAAGCTACGTTCATGAATATATTTAAAAAAGTCTTCATTTGTTTTTAAAAATAAATTTGTTTGTTTAGTTACTTTATAATAATATTTTTTATTTTTTGTATTAATTAATAATTCAAAAATACCTGTAATATCATCATGTCTAGATTTTAAAAAAGTAATATCTTTTATATTAAAAAGTTTTTCTAATGATTTAAAAGTTGCATAAGAAAATAATTGACTTAAATTTGATGGTAAAAAACCAAAAGGATTATTTTTAATTAAATTAGTAAAGTCAAACTCTTTAGAAGTTAGATCTTTAATTTCTTCTTCTTTTAGTTGTTCTAATTTTTGTTGTTTTATTGAATAAGATAAAGGAATATTTGGATTATAAAATTTAGTTCTATTTAATTTAGTATCTCCAATATTTCCATATTCTCCTAATTTAGAAACAAACTCTCAGTATTTTTGATTATGTTCTTTATTTTCATTAATAGTAAAGTCAATATTATTAGTTTTTAAAAAGTTATTAAATTCTTTTTCAGATTCAATATAATCTTTAGTTTTTCTATGAATTTGATATGGTGTTAAAGTTTGTAGCTCGTTAATATCTATAAAATGAGAGTTAAATAATTTAGTTTCATTTATATGATTTGTTTGATCATTTATTTGGCCATTTGAACTATTATTTGAATTATCTTGCTGATTTTGATCTTTATTATTTGTATTTTGATCTTGTTGAGTAGGTTTGTTATTAGTAATTGAATTACAAGATATTGTTAAAATACTAGGAAAAATAACAGCACTTGTAAGAAAAAATAATTTTAGTTTGTTGCTGATTTTGTTCATATCATTAACCTATATTTTTAAATCTTCAATTTAATTTTAATAAGTTTTCTATTATTTAATATATCTGTATTTAAAAATGTAAAAAAAATTACAAAATAAAAACCTTAATAAAATTATTAAGGTTAATTAGCAAAAATATCATATTGTATTAATCGTTCTTTTTTTAATATTCTAAAAGATCATTTACATGTTCAATATGATCTACATTTCTAAATTCTTTAACTAAATTTAGTTGATTATCTAAAACAAAAGTTGAACGTTCGTATTTAACAAATGGTTCATTATCTAAAATAATTGTTTCGCTTGTTAAATTAAATTCTTTAACTAGATCTTTATTTAAATCTGAAAGTAATAAAAAGCTTAAATTTTGTTCACAACAAAACTCATCATTTTTATTAGGTTCATCTTGGCTTACACCAACCACATTAAATCCTAATGCTTTAAAATGATCTAAATGTTTTTGATATTCTATAACTTCTAAAGTGCATAAAGAAGTCTTAGCTTTAGGATAAAAAAATAGCACCAAACCTTTAGTTCCTACTAAATTGTTTAACTCTACTAAGTTATTTTTATGATCTTTTAGTTGATAATTTTTCATAACTTCCTCCTTAAAATCATATGAATATTGTAGACCTTTTTTTAAGAAATTCTAATTTAAAATATTTAAATACCTTTTTATATAATTTTAATATAGAAAGGAAAGTTTATGAATTTGAATAAATTTAAAGTTAATAAAAATAATTTTAAGCAATTTTCATCAAAAATAACAGCAATTTTACAAAAGTTTGGTCGAGGATTGATGCTACCCATTTCTATATTACCTTTTGCTGGATTACTACTAGGAATTGGTGGGGCAATTGGAGCTAATATTTCTACAACTAATCAAATAGGATTAGTTGTAAGTGAATCCTTAAAAGCAATGTCTCAAATTGTTTTTGCTAATTTAGCGATTTTATTTACAATATCAATTGTGATTACCTTTACAGGTGAATCTGGATCGGCTGCCTTTTTAGCAGTATTAGGTTATTTGGTTTTTAATTCAACACAATCAGCTTTTATTCATTATAATGATAAAACTTTAGTTGATGTTTTTTATATTCATAAAGGTGAATGATTAAAATCGATTGTTGGATCTAATTTAGGAATTAGTTCGTTACAAACTTCATTATTTGGTTCTATTATAGTTGGAATTGTAATTGTAAAAATTTATAACAAGTTTAAATATATAAAATTGCCAAGCGCTTTAAACTTTTTTTCTGGAATTAGATTTTTACCAATTTTAATTATTCCTAGTATGTTCTTATTAGGATTAATATTTTTATTAATTTGACCCTATGTTGGATTATTGATTAACAAAATAGGAATAAGTTTATCAAAAACTCCTAAGGGTGTTGATGGATTTATTTATGGAGCATTAGGAAGAGCATTAATGCCATTTGGACTTCATCATATTTTAATTACACTTGCTTATCAATCTGCTTTTGGTGGAGTTTTAGAATATGATAAACTAGTTTTTAAATTAACTGAATTAAAAGTAGATCAAGAAACTATAAATAAAATTCAAGAAGCATTTAAAAGTTTTACAAAAAATAATGCACAAACTATTATTGGTGATCAAAATATTTGAAATTTTATAAATTCTATACCAATTAATAGAATTGAACAAATACCAATTTTTTTATGATTTGAAAATAATTTAAATATTAATGCAGGAAGATTTACTCAAGATTATCCAACTTATCTAGGTACTTGTATGGGAATTGGTTTAGCTTTTATTTTAACAAGTAATAAAGAAAATAGAAAGCAAACAGCTTCGGTTATTTTAAGTGCTATGGGAGTTTCATTTTTAACTGGCATTACTGAGCCTTTAGAATTTACTTTTTTATTTGTTACACCAATTTTATACTATGCAGTTTATGTACCTTTTTCAGGATTAAGTTATTTATTTATGAATTTAGTTAGTGCTCATGTAGGAGTTGGGTTTGCTAGAGGATTTATTGATTTATTAGTATATGGTGCACTACCTGTATTAAAAGGAACTAGATTTTACTGAGTATTTATTTTTTCTTTAATTCAAGGAGTTGCTATTTTTATAATATTTTATTTTTGAATTATTAAAAAAGATTTACCAACTCCAGGTAGAAAAGGAAATGAATTAGGATTAATTAGTAAAAAAGACTATTTTGAATTAAAAAACAAAGATAATAGTGAAAAAAGAATACATGAAATAATTAAAGCTTTAGGTTCAAAAGAAAATATTAAATCTGTTTCAGCTTGTGCTACAAGACTAAGAGTTGTAGTAAATGATCAAAGTTTAGTAAAAACTGAAGAACTAATTAAATTAGGAAGTCTTGGAAATATTATTAAAAACAATAATATTCAAGCTATATTCGGTGGTGAAGCTACAATTATTTCAGAAAAAATAAATAATATATTAAATCAAGAATAATAAAAAATCCAAAGCCCTAAAAGGTATTTGGATTTTTATTTATTTAATTCATATCATTGATTACATTAACTTCTTGAATTTCAGAAGGTAAGTTTGTTTGATTTGGTTTAATTCTAATTTGATAAATTCCTCTTTTTAGTTTTACAAGTTTATTGGCTTTAATAGGAATTCAATTTTGATCCTCTTTTAAACGATACTCCATCATATTGTTTACCCCAGTTATCATATCTGAATAGACCTTAATTTCATCAGATATAATACTTGGTTTTATTATTTCAAATGTTTGAATGTCTGAGCTAAATTTATTATTTGTATTTTTTCATCTTATTGAAAAACTACCAGGTTTTATATCATCAATTTTGAAATTATCACTTGTAATATCTTTTCATTGATCATAATTACTTCTATATTCCATACCAGCATTTACATTAGTTAAAATTACACCATGATCACTAGTTGTTTGTAACATAGCAGATGGTTTATCATGTTTTCTAACATTAAATTCAAAAGTGTTATTTGTTAATTTAAAGTTAAATCCTTGTCTTGTGATTGATTCTATTTTTATTTCTACGTCTCCAAAATTATTAAAATGATCTAGTATTAAAACATACCCATCATCTACTTTTTTAACCTTATTAACAAAAGCATTTTTAATAACAAAATTTTTAGGTTGTAAGTCAGGTAGATTCTCATTTATATTAGTTTTAGACTTAATTTTAATTGCGTATTCACCCATTGATTCACTAGATTCATTATGTTTGCTTAATTCAACATCAACTTCTTTAATTTCATTAGTATTGTTAGTGTCGAAATAATAAACTATTTTTTTGTAATTAGCTCACCCAACTCTACCAAAATCTTTAAATGATTGACCTTCTTTTAATTTAATATTTCTTTCTTCAAAAGCTTTATTAACTTCTTTAAAATTCTTTGGATTTACATTAACTTCTAGTGAAGTTAATTTTTTATTTTTTTGAAATTCCTTATCAATTAGGGCTAACACATCTTCTTTAGTCTCAACAAATTTATCTATTTTTAGATTTCTAAAACGACTTCCTAGTTTTTCTTTATCATTTCTAAAAAATAAAGTATTGTCATCATAGTCATCATCATGTAATAAGAAAAATCTATATTCTTGTTTTTGATCTTTTTCTGCACGATCTGATGTTGGATCAACATGATATCATTTACCATCAATTTCAACCATATTTCAAGCATGTCTTGAACCGCGCCCAGTTAAATTCCCAAATCTAGCTGTACCAGTTATGATTCTAGATGGAATATTTAATTCATCCATAATCATTTTAAATGCTTTAGCATATCCAGTACATACAGTATTTTTTAAAACCAAACCAGAATACGCAGATTGATTAGAAAATAAATTTTCTAAATTTCAATCATATTTAATATTTGTAGTTACTCATTCATAAGCTTTTGTTATTTGTTCTAAGACAGGTAAATTTTGTCAATTATTTTCTTTAATTATTTTTTTAGCTTCTTGTCTTGCTTGATTTTCTTCATCTACACTTTTTGCATTATTTTCTGATAAAACTTCAACAAATGTTGAATATAAATAACCTTTATATTCAGCTCAAATTTGACTAACCTGAGCATTATCGTTTGTGTGGTTTTTACTGATTATAGTTCCATCATCTTTTAGTTCTAATTGAGATGATTCATTTGTTTGTCCAGGTTTTAGAACATCATCTGGATATTTAGTTCTTTGATATCAACGAACATTTTCTTTTATTTCTTTATTAGTTTCTAAATCAATTAATTTCAATTGAGCTTTTTTATCTTTACCTTCTAAAAATACAAAAGAAGAGTTAATTTTAAATTTAGGATGTGAAAAGTGATTTAATGATAATGAATTATTTAAAATTATTTGTTTTATTTGCTCTTCAGTTAGAGTTTTTGGAATAAATTCTTCAAAGTCTTTGGTAGGATAAAAATTAGTAAAATCTCTATTATTTAATGTATTAGTTTGATTATTTACAAAAATAGAAGAATTTGAAACATTTATATTTTGATTATTGATATTAGTTGTTTTATTTTTATAACTATTACTATTAGTATGTGAAATTTTATTTGAATTATTATTTATATTTCGATTGTTAATTTTATTTAACGAATTTGATATAGTTGGTATGTTTTTAAAAGATTGTGAACTGTTGTGTTTAGATAAAGAATTAGAACAGCTTACAACAGTTGAACCAATTGTTGTAATAGAACCAATAAGAGTTATAAATAATAATCTTTTTTGAGATTTACTTTTCATATTTTTCTCCTTAATAAAAGACTGTTTAGCTATTCTATTATCCTATATTTACTTAAAAAGTAAATAATAAAAATACATAATATTATTAGAATTTTTTTAATAAATTAAACTTATTGTAATAGATATTTTTTAGCGCTATGTTATTATAGTCTTGGAAAGAGTGAAACATATGTTCAGAAAGATATTTAAAATACTAATTTCTTTAGTTTTAGCTATTATTGTTATTTTAATTGGAATTATTGTTTTAGGATTTTCACAATCACAAATTGATGCAAATTTTTTACAAAGAGCTACAAAAGTTCTTAAAGAGACTAACACAATTGATTTATTAAAATTAAATGTAACAACATTAGGACAAAAAATCGGAGTATTATTAGTTATTTATATAGGACCACTAATTTTTATAACTGGTTTTATTTGAAACTTTTTTAAATTATTATTTGGTGTATTTAAAAAATAGATAAGATAAAATAACTCAATGAGTAATATAAAAATAATTATTAATTGAATTTCTTATTTTAAAAGTATCAAATATATAGTATTAACAGCAATTTTGTCAAGCTTATTAACAGTTATAGCCTTAACTACTTCTATGATTCAAATTGCAGGAACCGGTTTGTTTCAAGTTGCAGATGGGTTGTTTTTGAGTTTGACTTTTTTTATTCCAGGTCCTATGATGTTTGTTGTTGGATGTGTTTATGCTAGTATTTTTGATTTAGTTTCTGGTGCGGCATTTTATATTCCTGTTTCAATTCTTATTCATATATTAATGTTTATTACAATTAAGTTATTAGTAAATAAATTACCATTTTATTTAAACATTATGATAGCTGAATTATTTATATTCTTATATCTTCTATACGCTTATATAATTAATTATTATTCAAATGAAAATGATATAAGTCAGGCTAATATTAAGGCTTTAGTTTCTTTTATTACTGATTTTATTCAATATCTAGTATCAGTAATTTCAGCAATATTTTTATATAATGTATTTAATACTAAAACTTTTTTAAATTTATTTAATAGTTTAAATATTGATTTTTTTAATAAAAAGCACTAATTAAATATATTAGTAAATATTTAATTATTAAGTTATAATAAAATATGCACTAAAAAGGAGATTGAGAATGAAAGAATATTTTTGTAATTTAAAAACAAACATATCTAAAAATAAAAAACAATATTTAATTAGATTGTTTTGTTTACTAGTTGGACTATACATATTTTCGCTATCTATTGCTTTATATGTACCAACTGCTGTAGGAGCGAGCCACGTTGATTTTACTAATTTTAGTATTTTAGCTTTATTTAAGGATTGAGCAAAAGGAACAGATCAAAAAGAGATACCTGGTTTAGTTTCACCAACTAACTATAAACTAGCTTCAATGTCTTTATATGGATTTTTATTAGTAGTATCAGTTATATTTTTAACAGTATCAATTATTAAAGAATATAAAGTAACAAAAAACAAAAAGTTATGATTACAATTAATACCATTAATTGTTTTTGATGTGTTAATTAATGTTGGATTATCATATGTAATTGATGGTCAAATTTTAATGTTAGATAAAATAGGTTATTTAAATTGAATGTTTAATAGTTCAACTGCTTATCAATTTAGAACTATCTTTTTCTTAATAGCATTCATTTTATATATTGCTGGATTAACTTTTTGAATACATTCAGGTTGATTATTAGGATCATATAATTCAATAAATACTAATTTTATGAGATTAACTAAATTACCTTTTAATGTTTCAAGAGTTCTAATGGATGTATTGATTATTATTCCTGGAGTTATTATGTTTTTAGTAAATCCAATATCTTGAGATATAAAAGTTAAATTTTTATTAAACTATGTAAATATAGGAACTATTGGATTTTTATTCTTAGCAGGACCACTATTAGCAAAATCATTAGGATTTATTAATAAAATTACAAAAGTATATCAATAATATTAAAACAAGCTGTGGCTTGTTTTTTATTTAGATAATTACTTATAATATAATTAATGTTAACAAAAGGAGTTTTTATAATGCTAGATATTAATTATATTGAACAAAATTTAGATGAAGTAATACAAAGGTTAAATAAGCGTAATCAACAAGACTATAGTGATGATTTAAAATATGTAGTTAGCAAAAATCTTAAAAGAAAAGAAATATTAGTTAAATCTGAAGCATTAAAGTCTAGAAAGAATCAATTATCAAAAGAAATAGGTACTTTACTTAAAGAAAAAAAAGTTGACCAATCAGAGCAAGCAAAAATAGAAGTTATTAATTTGAACGAACAAATAATTAAACTAGATGAAGAGTTAAGAGTTGTTAATGATCAAATTTTAGAAAAACTTTTATATATTCCTAACTTGCCACACAAAGACATTTATTTTGGTAAAAGTGATGAAGATAATGTAGAAATTAGAAAATCAAATCATTCTAATTTATTAAAGCATTCTACTCCACATTGACAAATAGCTACAAAATTAGGATTAGTAGATTTTGAAAAGGGAGTTAAATTAAGTGGAACAAGATTTTTAATCTATACTGGATTAGGTTCAAAATTAGTTAGATCTATTGCAGATCTTTTATTAAAAAGACATGAAAAACATGGTTATAAAGAGATTTTTTGTCCTTTAATTGTAAATAAAAGTGCTATGTTAGGAACAGGGCAATTACCAAAATTTAGTGAAGATATGTATCAAGTGGGAGAACAATATTTAATTCCAACAAGCGAAGTTCCTTTAACTAATTTGCATGCTAATGAAATTTTAGCTTATGATGTTTTACCTTTAAAATATACTTCTTTTACTCAATGTTTTAGACAAGAAGCAGGAAGCGCTGGAAGAGATACTAAAGGAATGATTAGATTACATCAATTTAATAAAGTTGAATTAGTAAAGATTGTTCATCCAGAAGAATCAATGAATGAATTAGAGATGTTAATTAAGGATGCTGAAGATGTTTTAAATATGTTTGATTTACCTTACAGAGTTGTTGAATTATGTAGTGGAGATATTGGTTTTAGTTCTGCTAAAACCTATGATTTAGAAGTTTGATTCCCAGAGCAAAATAAATATCGTGAAATATCTTCATGTTCAAATTGTACTGATTTTCAAGCTAGAAATATGCAAACAAGATTTAAAGATAAAGATTCAAAAATTAAATTAGTTCACACATTAAATGGAAGTGGAGTTGCAGTTGATAGATTAATTGCAGCTATTTTAGAAAATTATTGAGATGGTGAAAAATTAATTTTGCCAACATTATTAAGACCATATTTTGATAACCAAGAATTTATTAAATAATTAATTCATAAGACTTTATTGTTTTTGATCTACTATAATTATTTATTTTATTTAATAATTAAAATTACATAGAAAAAGAGAAATTTATTTATTATGCCAATCATTAAGTTCAGTGGTTTAGAAAAAGACCAAGTTAATCAATTTTCAAAAAATATCGAAAAAATTGCAGATTTAGTAAAAGCAGATCCAAAAAATATTTTTGTTGTTTGAGAAAACTCTGAAATTTTTATATCAGAGTCAAATGCAAATCCAATTTATGTAACAGTTCAATGAATGTCAAGACCAGATAAAGAACAACTTTTAGCTGATTTTATTATTGATTATTTTAAAAATTATTCACAAAAAGTATGAGTGTTTTTTACTGATGTAAATTCTAAGCTATATGCACATGGAAAAAAACTAGGTTAAGATGAAAATTGGTAATATACAAATTGAAGGTAAAGTTGTTCAGGGTCCAATGGCTGGAGTTAGTAATGAAGCATTTAGGATAATTTCAAAGCAGCATGGAGCTAGTTTGGTTTATGCTGAAATGGTTTCAGTTGCAGGAATGGTTCATGATAATAAAAAGACACTTGATATGTTAAATGTTAATAAAGTTGAACATCCAATAAGTATGCAAATTTTTGGAAATAATGTTGAAGAGTTCATAACAGCTACTAAGTGAATTGAAAGCAATGTAGATTGCGACATTATTGATTTAAATTTAGGTTGTCCAGCTCCTAAAGTTGCTATACGCTCTCAAAGTGGATCAGCTTTATTAAAAACCCCTGAATTAATTTATGAGATTGTAAAAAATGTTGTTAAAAATACTACTAAACCAGTTACTGCAAAAATTAGGTTAGGATGAGATAAAAATAGTGTTAATGCTGTTGAAGTTGCTAAACTAATTCAAAAAGCAGGAGCAAGTGCAATTGCAGTCCATGCTAGAACTAGAAGTGATTTTTATACTGGTCATGCTGATTGAGAAAAAATTAAAGAAGTAAAACAAGCTGTTAGTATTCCAGTAATTGGAAATGGTGATGTTATCGATGCTAAATCTGCTAAAAAAATGTTAGATGAAACTGGTTGTGATGCTGTAATGATATCAAGAGCTTGTCAAGGAAATCCTTGAATTTTTGAACAAATTAATCATTATTTAAAAACAGGAAAAGAATTGGAAAAGCCTAATTTTGATGAATGAAAAACAACAGTTTTAAAACATTTAAAATTGTTAGTAGATCTTAAAACTGAGCCAATTGCTATTAAAGAATTTAGAAAACATTTAACTTGATATTTAGATGTTTTAAATAATAAACAACTAACTAAGATTCTAAAAGAAAAAGCGAATAAGATAGAAACCGTTAAGGATGTAGAAAATATTATTAAGGAGTATAGAGAAGAATAAATATGTTAGACGATAGAAAATTTAGTGAACAAGAATTAGTTAGAAGAAATAAATATAAAAATTTAGTTGATCAAAATAAAGATCCTTATAAAATAACAAACTGAAAAAGAAACACTACATTATTAAAGTTAAATGAAAAATATAAAGATTATAGTAAAGAAGAGTTATTAAATTTAACTCAAGAACTAGTTATTGTAGCTGGAAGAATTAAGTTATATAGAGAAGCTGGAAAAAAAGCTGCATTTGTTAATATTGATGATCAAGATTCAAGTATTCAATTATATGTAAGATTAGATGAAATAGGTCAAGAAGCTTTTGAAGATTTTAGGGATTTAGATCTTGGAGATATTATTGGAGTAAAAGGGAACATGATGAGAACAGATCATGGTGAATTATCAATTAGATGTAAAGAGGTTGTTTTACTATCTAAAGCTTTAAGACCTTTACCTGATAAACATGCTGGAATTCAAGATATAGAAGAAAAATATCGTAGAAGATATGTTGATCTAATTATGAATCATGACGTTAGAAAAACATTTCAAGCTAGAACTAAAATTATAAGAACAATGCAAAATTTTTTAGATAATAGAGGTTATATGGAAGTTGAGACTCCTATTTTGCATTCACTAAAAGGTGGAGCTTCTGCTAAACCGTTTGTTACTCATTATAATGTTTTAAATACTGATGTTTATTTAAGAATAGCAACAGAATTACACTTAAAACGTTTAATTGTTGGTGGTTTTGAAGGAGTTTATGAAATAGGACGTATTTTTAGAAATGAAGGTATGAGCACAAGACACAACCCTGAATTTACAAGTATTGAGTTATATGTTGCTTATGAAGATATGTTCTTTTTAATGGACTTAACTGAAGAAATTTTTAGAGTATGTAATTCAGCGGTAAATTCAAGTAGTGTAATAGAATATAACAACGTTAAAATTGATTTATCAAAACCTTTTAAAAGATTACATATGGTTGATGGAATTAAACAAGTTACAGGTGTTGATTTTTGACAAGAAATGACTGTAGAACAAGCCTTAGAATTAGCTAAAAAACATAATGTTTATGTTGAAAAACACCAAGAATCAGTTGGGCATATAATTAACTTATTTTATGAAGAATTTGTTGAATCAACTATTGTTGAACCTACATTCGTTTATGGTCATCCAAAAGAAATTTCTCCATTAGCAAAATCAAATCCAAATGATCCAAGATTTACTGATAGATTTGAATTATTTATTATTGGTAGAGAATATGCTAATGCTTTTAGTGAGTTAAATGATCCAATTGATCAGTATGAGAGATTCAAGGCTCAACTAGAAGAAGAATCTAAAGGAAATGACGAAGCAAATGATATGGATATTGATTTTGTTGAAGCTTTAGAACATGCGATGCCACCAACTGCGGGTATTGGTATTGGAATTGATAGATTAGTTATGCTTTTAACTAATTGTGACTCTATTAAAGATGTTTTGCTATTTCCACAAATGAAACCAAAAGAATAAAAAAAGTAGAACTAAAAAAGAAAAGTTCTACTTTTTTTATTAAAAATTAAACGGAACTGATACCTAGCAAAACTAATAAAGCTTTTATAATAAAAACCAACCTAACAACTAAAAAAAAGGTTGGTTTTATATTAGTCAATTAAATTTTTTAATTGGTCAGGAGTAGCAAAACCTATATGTTTGTTTTTCTGATTTCCATTCTCAAAAGTTATTAGTGTAGGAATTGACATTATTTTAAATTCTTCAGCAACTTGACGATTTAAATCAACATCTACATCTAAAAATTTAACACCGTCTACTTTTTTAGCAAAATCATGAAGAATTGGTGCTAACATTTTACAAGGTCCACATCAAGTAGCGTTAAAGTCTACTAAAACTTTTCCTTCTTTAATTTCTTTGTCAAATTGTTCTTTTGAAGTGATTTTAATTATATCTGCCATTATAAACCCTCCTAGTCTACATTTAAAATTTTATCACAAATATATCTAGCAACACCATCTTTATCATTTGAATAATCTGTGATATCGTCTGCTATTTCTTTTAATTCAATAATTCCATTTTTCATTGCAACTCCAGTTGTACAAGCTTTTAGCAATGAAAAATCGTTTGGTCCATCACCAAATCCGTATGAGTGAGTAGTTGTTTCATCTAAATTTAGATATTGCATTACTTTATTAACCCCACAACCTTTGTCAACACCTTTAACTGAAATATCAAACACTCTATTGTTATAACTATCTACTTTATAATCATCTGAATAATGATTCATTAAGTATTTATATTCATTAAGATTTTCTTCTGGTGTAGCCTTACTATTTGTAACAATATAAAAATGAGTTATAGGTTCATCAATTTGATCTGGTGAATCTACTGAAATGTATTTTAATCCCATAACTTGATGAGCTCAATATTTACTATTTCTACCTTCTGCAAAAACATAACAACAATTTGGAGAATAAAAAATTAATTTAGCAAAAAACTTATTATGATATCTATTAAATATTTCTTTGATGAATTCTTTTGGTAATGTTTGATCAAAAATAAGCTTATCAGTTTTATAATCATAAATTTGAGCACCATTACTTGCTACTATAATTCCTTTAAATTTATCAATTCCTAATAAATTAGCCTTTTGCTTTAAGTCTTTAATTGTTCTAGCGGTTATTGGGATTAAGTATATTCCTTTTTTGTATAATTTTTCAACAACTTCAATAGTTTTTGGTGAAAAGATGTAATCATCATGCAATAATGTACCATCTAAGTCTGAAAAAATAATAATATTTTTTTTATTCATCATATTCCTTTCATGTTTTTTATAATTATACCTATAAAATGCTAAATTAATATTCTATAGTATTTTAGCTTTAATTCAAGTATATATTAAAAAAGAACCACTAGGGTTCTTATAAACTGGCAGCTTGCTATTTTCTCACATAAGTAATATCTTCACCGTAATAGAGCTTAACTTCTGTGTTCGGCATGGGAACAGGTGTGACCTCTATGCTATAACCACCAGATTATTTTTTTGATTGTTCCTTGAAAACTGATTATTAGTTTGAAATGTAAGTTAAAATTGCTTTTTTCTAAAATTCTCTCGATCTATTAGTAATGGTTAGCTTAATGCCTCACAGCACTTACACATCCATCCTATCAACCATGTGGTCTACATGGGATCTTACATCTTATGAATGGGAAAATTCATCTTAAAGGAGGCTTCTCGCTTAGATGCCTTCAGCGATTATCCTTTCTGCACATAGCTACCCTGCTATGCCACTGGCGTGACAACAGGAGCACCAGAGGTGCATCCATTCCGGTCCTCTCGTACTAGGAACAGCTCTTTTCAATTTTCCAACGCCCACAACAGATAGGGACCAAACTGTCTCACGACGTTCTGAACCCAGCTCGCGTACCGCTTTAATGGGCGAACAGCCCAACCCTTGGAACCGACTACAGCTCCAGGATGCGATGAGCCGACATCGAGGTGCCAAACCTCCCCGTCGATGTGAACTCTTGGGGGAGATAAGCCTGTTATCCCCGGGGTAACTTTTATCCGTTGAGCGACGGCCCTTCCACACGGGACCGCCGGATCACTAAGTCCTACTTTCGTATCTGTTCGACTTGTAAGTCTCGCAGTTAAGCATCCTTCTACCTTTGCGCTCTATGTATGATTTCCAACCATACTGAGGATACCTTTGAGCGCCTCCGTTACTTTTTGGGAGGCGACCGCCCCAGTCAAACTACCCACCAGACACTGTCCTTAATCCAGATAATGGATTCAAGTTAGAAATCCAATATAACGAGGGTGGTATTCCAAGGTTGACTCCACTAGAACTAGCGTCCTAGTCTCATAGTCTCCCACCTATCCTCTACACGTTATACCAAATTTCAATATCAAGTTATAGTAAAGCTCCACGGGGTCTTTCCGTCTAGTTGCGGGTAACCGGCATCTTCACCGGTACTAAAATTTCACCGAGTCTGCAGCCGAGACAGCGAAGGGATCATTACACCTTTCGTGCGGGTCAGAATTTACCTGACAAGGAATTTCGCTACCTTAGGACCGTTATAGTTACGGCCGCCGTTCACCGGGGCTTCAATTCAAAGCTTTGCTTGCGCTGACTTCTCCTTTTAACCTTCCGGCACTGGGCAGGTGTCACCCCCTATACATCGTCTTGCGACTTAGCAGAGAGCTGTGTTTTTGTTAAACAGTTGCCCCTCCCTCTTCACTGCGGCTCATCATAAATGAGCACTCCTTCTTCCGAAGTTACGGAGTTATTTTGCAGAGTTCCTTAGCTACAGTTATCTCGCTTGCCTTAGGATTTTCTCCTTGACCACGTGTGTTCGTTCTAGGTACAGGCAGTTAATTATTAAGTTAGAAGCTTTTCTTGGAAGCGTGGAGTCATATACTTCGTTACTAGGCGAACCGTTCACTCCCCTATTTTCACACTTCAATGTTAACACAATGCGGATTTGCCAACATTGCCATCTTTGTGCTTAGCCCGGGATATCCAGCACCCGGGATATACTATCCTTCTTCGTCACTCCATCACTAATTAACTGGTACAGGAATATCAACCTGTTGTCCATCGACTACGCTTGTCAGCCTCGCCTTAGGTCCTGACTAACCCTGGGTGGACGAACCTTGCCCAGGAAACCTTGGTCAAACGGCATGGAAGATTCTCACTTCCAAACGTTACTCATGCCGGCATAATCACTTCTAAACACTCCACCAGTCTTCACAGTCTGACTTCATCATATTTAGAACGCTCCCCTACCACTGTATTTACATACAATCCGTAGCTTCGGTGGTAAACTTAAGCCCCGGTACATTTTCGGCGCAGAATCACTCGACTAGTGAGCTGTTACGCACTCTTTAAATGATGGCTGCTTCTAAGCCAACATCCTAGCTGTCTGTGCAGTTCCACATCCTTACACACTTAGTTTACACTTAGGGACCTTAGCTGACGATCTGGGCTGTTTCCCTCACGAGCATGGACCTTATCACCCATGTTCTGACTGCTGTGCACAAATTATGGCATTCGGAGTTTAATTCTAATCAGTACCGCTAGGTGCAGCCATCATAGATTCAGTGCTCTACCTCCATAACAATTCACACAACGCTATCCTTAAAGATATATCGGGGAGAACTAGCTATCTCCAGGTTCGATTGGAATTTCACCGCTAGCCACAAGTCATCCAAAGTCTTTTCAACGAATACTGGTTCGGTCCTCCATTAGGTTTTACCCTAACTTCAACCTGCTCATGGCTAGATCACCTGGTTTCGTGTCTACTACTACATACTAAACGCCCTATTAAGGCTCGCTTTCACTACGGCTCCGTTTATATCAACTTAACCTTGCATGCAATAGTAACTCGCCGGCTCTTTCTACAAAAAGCACGGTATTACCCATTAACGGGCTCTACCTTCTTGTAAGCATATGGTTTCAGGGACTATTTCACTCCCCTTTCGGGGTGCTTTTCACCTTTCCCTCACGGTACTGGTTCACTATCGGTAAAATGGTAGTATTTAGGCTTACCAAGTGGTCTTGGCAGATTCCGACAAAATTTCACGTGTTTCGCCGTACTCAGGATACTTTATTGAGATCATTATATTTCATATACGGGGCTATCACCCTCTATGGCGCTACTTCCCAGTAGCTTCTATTATATAATGATTTTCTAACTCGAACAAAAGTCCTACAACCCCACCCCATAGGATGGTTTGGCCTGTTCCGTTTTCGCTCGCCGCTACTAGCAGAATCATTATTATTTTCTTTTCCTCTAGGTACTAAGATGTTTCAGTTCCCTAGGTTCCCATCATATAAGCTATGTATTCACTTATAGATAACATGAGATAAATCATGTTAGGTTTCCCCATTCGGAAATTCCGGGATCAAAGCTTACTTCCAGCTCCCCCAGACTTATCGCAGGTAGTCACGTCCTTCTTCGGCTCCATTTTCCAAGGCATTCACCATATGCTCTTACTATTTTTTAGAAAATCTTTCTAGCAATTTGTAACTCAATTAATTTTAGTTAATTGTTTTTGATGTCATTACGAATTTAATATCGTAATAATTATCTAATTATAAATATTGTTATAATCAGAAAATTGCATTTCATCTAATATTCAGTTTTCAAAGAACAATCTGTATTTTCAGAGATGTTTTACGATCTCTGAAAACTAAATAGAATTAAATAGTCAGTAATATAAATATCTCCATAGAAAGGAGGTGATCAATCCGCACGTTCCCGTACGGATACCTTGTTACGACTTCACCCCAATCGCTAGTCCTACCTTGGGAAGCGCTCTCCAAATGGTTAAGCTACCTACTTCTGGTATTACCAACTCTCATGGTGTGACGGGCGGTGTGTACAAGACCCGAGAACGTATTCACCGCGACATAGCTGATTCGCGATTACTAGTGATTCCGGCTTCATGAAGTCGAGTTGCAGACTTCAATCCGAACTGAGACTGGTTTTTTGAGATTAGCTCCCCTTCACAGGATTGCAACTCTTTGTACCAGCCATTGTAGCACGTGTGTAGCCCAGGACATAAGGGGCATGATGATTTGACGTCATCCCCACCTTCCTCTAGCTTACACTAGCAGTCTCGTTAGAGTTCTCAACTTAATGTTAGTAACTAACGACAAGGGTTGCGTTCGTTGCGGGACTTAACCCAACACCTCACGGCACGAACTGACGACAACCATGCACCACCTGTCTCAATGTTAACCTCTACTATATCTCTATAGCTTTGCACTGGATGTCAAGCCCTGGTAAGGTTCTTCGTGTTGCTTCGAATTAAACCACATGCTCCACCACTTGTGCGGGTCCCCGTCAATTCCTTTGAGTTTCACTCTTGCGAGCATACTACTCAGGCGGAGTACTTAATGCGTTAGCTGCAGCGCTGAGTTACCCCAACACTTAGTACTCATCGTTTACGGCGTGGACTACTAGGGTATCTAATCCTATTTGCTCCCCACGCTTTCGTGCCTCAGCGTCAATAACAAGCCAGTAAGCCGCTTTCGCCACAGGTGTTCTTCCATATATCTACGCATTTCACCGCTACACATGGAATTCCGCTTACCTCTCTTGCATTCTAGTAAAACAGTTTTCAAGGCGAACCGGAGTTGAGCTCCGGACTTTAACCTCAAACTTGCAAAACCGCCTACGCACCCTATACGCCCAATAAATCCGGATAACGCTTGCCACCTATGTATTACCGCGGCTGCTGGCACATAGTTAGCCGTGGCTTTCTGGTAAGGTACTGTCAAGATAAAGTCATTTCCTACTTTATTTTTTCTTCCCTTACAACAGAGCTTTACAACCCGAAGGCCGTCATCACTCACGCGGCATTGCTTCATCAGACTTTCGTCCATTGTGAAAAATTCCCTACTGCTGCCTCCCGTAGGAGTCTGGGCCGTATCTCAGTCCCAATGTGGCCGATCAACCTCTCAGTTCGGCTACGTATCATCGCCTAGGTGGGCTATTATCTCACCTACTAGCTAATACGCCGCATCCCCATCTCATAGTGAACCAAACGGTTCTTTTGATCTTTTCTCATGCGATAATAAGATCTACATGCGGTATTATCTTTCGTTTCCAAAAGTTATCCCCCGCTATAAGGTAGGTTAGATACGTGTTACTCACCCGTTCGCCACTGAGGTGCAAGCACCCCCGTTCGACTTGCATGTATTAGGCATGCCGCCAGCGTTTATCCTGAGCCAGGATCAAACTCTCATTTTAAAATTTTAAATAAAAGTGATTCTGACTATTTTTATTGTTATAAGTTTTTTATTACTCAAATAAATCTTTTGACAAGATTTGTACAATAATTATTCTATTTAGTTTTCAAAGATCGTGATTGCTAAGATATTTATATCTTAGTCATACAATATAAAGTATATAATTATTTAAATTTTTTTTCAATATATTAATTACTCTTTTTTTAACTTTTTTATTTCTTAAAATAACATTTTAAAATTTCAAATAAAAAACCAGAAAAATCTGGTTAAATTCAAAATTGGTGGGGGATAAGGGACTTGAACCCTTACGTCAAAGACGCTAGATCCTAAGTCTAGTGCGTCTGCCAATTCCGCCAATCCCCCATGGTGACTCGTCGGGGATTCGAACCCCGGACCCACTGGTTAAAAGCCAGTTGCTCTACCGGCTGAGCTAACGAGTCACAATTGCCTATATAATAATAGCATTCTTAATTTTTAATTTCAATTAAACTAATTAATAATTTTTTTATTTATATTTTTAAAAAATGTCTTTTAAATATAGAAATATTTTAATTTTAATAATAATAAGAAATTTTTAAAAAACTAACTTTTTTATTTTGTATTTTTCTAAAACACTAATGAGGAATAGAAAATGAAAAATATTAAGTTATTTATAATTGATTTTTATAACTTTTTAGTATTAAAACACTATTTTTTGTTGTTTTTATTATTAAGTATTTGTATGAGTGCTAATTTTATTTTAAATTTTAATTTTAATTATTTAATTTTAGCAATTTTCTTTTTAAGTTTAACTATTATTTTAAATTACAAAAATACTTTAAAAATACTTTTAATTTTTATTTCTATTAACTTAGTGTTTTTAGTATATATGTTTTGGTTTAAACATTCTAATTTAAGTTATTTAAATAATAAAACTATTATAAGTAGTGTTATTGATAAAAAAACTAATTATGCTATTTTACAACATAAAAATATTAAGTTTTATATTAATGACTATAACAATAAGTTTTTATTAGATCAAATAATAGAAATATCTGGTGTGTTTAACAAATTAGAAAATAATACTAGTTTTTATCAATTTGACTTTTTTAACTATTTAAACAAACAATTTATTGATTTTGAAATGATTAATTATAAAGTAGAAAAAATTAGTAATGGGATTAGAAGTAATTTTATTTTAACTAATTATTTTTATACAAACAAATTAGCTAGTATGTTTTTATTTGAATCAATAGATAGATCTACTAAGTTTGGTGAATTAATAAAAGATTTGAATTTAAGTTTTTTAATAGTTATTAGTAGTTATAACATTCACTTTTTTACTAAATTTTTTTATAAATTAAACACCAAATTTAAATGAACAACAATAATTACTTATTTATTTTATTTAATAGTTTTTTTATTATCTTATTTAGCAAATTTTTCTTATGCTAGTTTAAGAATAATAATTTTTTTTATTATTAGTTTATACTTTAAAATAACTAAAAAAACTACTTTATTAGTTTTTAAAAGATTTTTAACTCTTTTAATTTGTTTTGTTTTAACTCCTAGTTTTTTAACTTCAAGTAGTGCTGTTTTTATAATTGTTAGCTTTATGTTTTATTATGAAAAAATTTTTAGAAATAAATTTTTAGATTTATGTTTAAAATCTTTAATTTTTACTTTTTATTTTATTCCTTTACAAATTTTTTATTTTTATAGTTTTAGTATAGTTATTCAAAGTTTATTAATTGTTTTAAGACCATTGTTTAGTTTTTTATATTTTAGTATTTTTATTTGAATTTGGTTTGATCATAATTTTTTAACTAATATATTAATTAAGATTTTTGAGTTTATTAAAAAGATTAATATTAATTTTAATATAGGATATGTTAATGTTATTTTTTTAATTTTAGCTTATTTAATTATTTTAGTAATAATTAAATATAACTTTAAATCAATATGAAGTTGAATAAGTTTAATTTTTATTTTGTTATTAAGTTATTTAATTAGTTGGTTAATTAAACCAAGTGTGTTTTTAGTAATGCTAAATGTTGGTAATGGTAATTGTTTTATTTTTCATGATAAGTTTAAAAACACAACTATTATAAATGATTGTGGAGTTGGAAAAGGTTTTTCTAAAAATATTGGTTATGAGTTTTTAAAATATTTTGGTATTAATCATGTTGATTTAATTATAATTTCACACAATCATGCTGATCATTATAATGCAATTGAAGCTATTAGAAAAAATATTAAAGTTTATGAAACAATTACTTATAATAACTTTTTACCTTTTAAAAGTATTAAAAATGTAAATATGTACTTTTTTTGAAATAACTTAGAAAGTGAAAACGATAAATCTTTAGTTTATTTGTTTGAATATAGAAATATTAGAATTTTATTTACAGGAGATGTTGAAAAAGAAGCTGAACAATTATTAGTTAATAATGATTATTTTAAATACGTAGTCAATTTAAAGCCAATAGATATTTTACAAGTACCACACCATGGTTCTAATACTAGTTCAACTGATCAATTTATTAGTTTAATAAAACCAAAATATGGATTAGTATCAGGTAATAAAAGAACTTATAATTTTCCAAGATTTCAAACACTACAAACTTTATACAAACACAATGTTAAATATTTTATAAGTCAAATTAATGGTAATACTTTTTATAATTTTTTAACTAATAGTTTTTGGTTTAAAAAATAAAAAACCTGAATAATCAGGTTTTTATTAATAATCTAAATTTCAAAGTTTGATAGTTCTAGTTTGTTTAGTAAATAAAACAGTTTTTCTATATTCTCTTTTTAGTGATTTTAATAAGTCTTTAATGCTTGTTAATTTAGTTTTTTGATCTTGTAATTTTTGATTTAGTGTTTTAGATTTTTGATTACTATCTTTAATTTTTTGTTTTAAACTACTTATAATTTGTCTTTGGTTTTGTAGTTTTTTTTCTAATTCTAGTTTTGAGTTTAAATAATTATTTTTAGCTATTTTTAAATAGTTTTGAGCTTGACTATTAATTTGATTAACTAACAGTTTTCTATTATCTTTAAATTCTTTTATGTATTTTTTATGTAAACTAATTACTTCTTTATATTTTTGATTAACTAAAACCTTATTATTATAATCAATATTAATTTTTAAATTTTTTAAAAAGATAACTTTTTTAGAAATATATTTATCAGGTATTTTATCTAAACTTATTTTACTTTTAACATAACTATTAAAAGCATTAGCTTGTCAATAACTCATATCTAAATCTTTTTTAAAAAGTTTTAAAGTAGCTTTGTAAGTTGCAAAACAACAATGTTGGCATTTATTAATTAATAAATCAATTCATTTAGGATTTTTATTTTCTAAAAATTTTACTCTTAATGTATTTGAAATACTTTCAACAATTAAAGTAAAAATAATTAAACCAAATACTAAAGCACCAAATTCTGGATATAATGCTTCTTCAAAATATCCTTTTAATAATTTACCTAAACTTCCAGCTCCAACAATTCCTAAAGTAGCTACTTCTTTAAAGTTAATTTCAAAACGATAAATGATATATGAAATTATTTCATTTTGAGTTTGAGCAAATATACCATATCTAAACACTTGAAATTTGTTTAACCCTAAAGCTTTTAATTGGTTAACTATTTTAAAGTTTATTGTTTCATAAATTTCTCTATAGTATTTTGTTAGCATTCCAATTGTTCCAATAGATAAAGCTAGTGATCCAGCAAAAGGACCTATACCTACTGCAAAAACAAAAATATATGCATACATATAAGTTGGAATTGCTCTAATTAAAGTAGTTAAACATAAAATTGGTTTTGCAATAACTGGATGAACTATTTTTGATGAACTTAATAATCCTAATATGTAAGCAAAAATAGCCCCAATTACAGTACCTAAAATAGCAATTGTTAATGTTTCTCAAAGAATATGTATAACTGAATATGATTGTGCAGTTTTGTTTGTTACACTAAGTGGGTTAGCATAGTATAATGATTCTCAATTAATATTTAAAATATCTAAAATTCTTTGATTTGTATTTTTTATTGATGAACTACTTGATAGTGAAAAATTAATATCTTTAATTAAAAAAATAAATAAGAATAAAATAATTGTAAAAAATATAGTTCTTTTAATATATGTTTTTGGCATTTTTTTTAACACTAATTCGGGTGTTAAAGTTTCTTTAAATTTTTCAGTCTCTGTTTTTATTGTATTTTCAACTTGTTTTTTTATTTGTTCTTTATGAATTAAACATTCATTTGCAAGTTTAGTTTGACTAATTTTATCAATTCTAACTAAATGATCTACAAAATCAACTTTTACAAATAAGTTCTTTTTGTTTTCTTTAAATAATTTTTTATATTTTTCTTTATCGTTTCTTACACTAAGTCTATATTGTTTTTTAAACTCAGAAATTAGTTCTTTTTTTTGTTGCTTTAAATCTTGAATTTCTTTTTCATCAGAGGTTTTAGCTATTTTTTCATTGATTTGCTTTGTAAGAATGTAAGCAATATAAAATTGAATATCACTTAACTTATCAATGTTTTTATATGGTTTTTTAATTTTATTTATTAGTTTTTTTTCTAACAAAAAGTCTTTTTCTTCAATTATGTAGTTTCTAATTAAAAATATGAATAATTCAATTAGTAAAATAGTTATTGCAAATATTGTTAATAAGAAACCAGCCTTATTATATTCTGAAGAATCAAGAGTTGCTCTAATTAAATCTCCATAACTATCTAACCCTGTTACAATTGCAATAACTGAAAAATAACGAATATTAGTTTCTAAAGTATATAGAGAAATTGACAATAAATTAGTTGAAATTTGTGGAATTACAGCTTTTTTAAATGATTGAAATTTATTTGCTCCAGTAGCTTGCATTGTAGTGAATACTTTTGTATCAATTTGTTCTATTTTTTCATAAAACAATTTACCAGCTACTGAAAATGAAAAGAATATAATACCAATTACAGATGAACCATAACCAGTTAAAAAATAACCAGTTATAATCATAGCCATTGCAAAACTTGGTATAGTTCTAAATATTGCTAAAAATCCTCTAGAAATGTTATTAACATATCTATTTGAAATAATACTTCTTGAAGCTAATACTGAAAAAGGCAAGCATAAAATTATTCCTAAAAAAGTACCAATAAATGACAGTTTAATAGTTTGTCATAAATTATAAAAACTAGTTTCTAAAAAGGTGTTTGGTAATCCATGTTTTTGATTTCAATTATTAAGATCTCATTTAAAAAAATCTTTAAAAAGATTAATTAACTTATCAAAATTATCAAAAAACTCATTTCATCTTTCATCAGCTAAAGCAAATCCTAAAACTACAAATATTATTACTCCAATAGTAAAACAAATTGTAAAAATTCGCTTTGGTGGTTTTGTATATTGGTTTTCTATTTTAAATAAATTTCTATCTCTAATTATCTTTTTATTAAACATTATCTATTCTCCATAGATTTTTTTCATTGCCTGAGCGTCCAATTTACTTGGAACATCATCAAAAACAATTTCTCCATTATTTAATCCAATAACTCTTGTTGCATATTTTTTAGCAAGATCAACATGATGAATATTGATTATTACAGTAATCCCGTCTTTTTTATTAATGTTTTTAAAATCTTTCATTACTTGGTTTGCAAGAATTGGATCTAAAGCAGAAACTGGTTCATCTGCAATTATTAAAAAAGGTTGTTGAGCTAAAGTTCTAGCTAATGCCACACGTTGTTGTTGGCCACCACTTAAATTATCAGCTCTTATGTATGCATAATCTAATAGATTTAACTTATTTAAAGAATTTAAAGCAATTAGTTTATCTTCTCTTTTAAAAAAACCAATAATCTTGTTAATTCCCTTTTGACTACTTACTCTAGCATTTAAGACATTTTGTAAAACTGTTTTATTTGCAATATTGTTATATTCTTGAGACATTAAACCAATTTTTTGTCTAAGCTTTTGGAGTTTTTTTCCTCTAGTTTTAGTTATTTCATAATGATCTTTTGTCTTATCAAAATCAATGATAATTTCACCTGAAGAAATATCGTTTATTTTATTAATAGTTTTTAAAAGTGTTGTTTTTCCAGCTCCAGATAATCCAATAACTGCAACTAATTCACCTTTATTAATTTCTAAAGTTATATTTTTTAAAACTTGTTTTCCATTAGGTCAAACTTTATTTACATTATTAAACAGTATCATTATTTACCAATTTCTATCAAGTAATATTTTTTACTAATTTTTTAATTAGTTCAATACCTGTTGCGTTAGATTTTGAAATTTTATCATCTATTGTATTTTCAGGAACTACATATTTTTCATGATTATATATTTTAAATATTTTTTTAGCTTCTTGACTTTTATCAATTAAATCAATAAATGACTTTCTTAAATCGTCTAGAAGATTTTTATCTCTAAGAATAGATTTTGGTGATTTTGAATAAGATATACCATCATTAAAAATAGATTGAGAAGCCCCAATGACCATTGAGTTTTCAAAAAGTTCTTTTTCTTTTTCTCTTACTTTTTTTATTTCATCTTCAGTCTTACCATCTGTTTGTCTATCTCTAAAACGAATATCAGAAAATCCAAAAGTAATTGCATATTTGCTATTGTCTGCTTTTATATTTTTATCTCCAATAAGTTCTGCAGATTCAGTAAACGAAAGTGCCCTTACTATTCTTCTTTTAATGTCTTTTTTTGTTAACATATCAACAATTTCTTTTTCAGTTAACCCCACAAAATCTTTAAGTCATAAAATTGGGTATAAAAAACCTGAACTTGATGTCTTAGATTTACCAATACCAATTTTAACTTTAGGATCAAGTATTAGCATTTTAAGAACTTCTTGATATTTTTTAACATTATCACTTTGATTTTCATTTTTTAGTAATTCTTCTATAGCTTCATAATAAGTCTTATCTTTAAATTGATTATTTTCTTTTATTTTTAACCCTTTTAGAATTGGAATATTAGCAAATACATATGATCTATAATAAAGTGCGGGATTTTGAGTGTCATATATTTTTTTTGAGTATCCTTCATTATTATTGGGTTTTGCTTCCTCAACGACTTTTTTATAATTTTTTATTAAGTTAAATGAAACCTCATTGCTCATTTTTGCAACTGCCTTTACTTCATCAAATTTTTGACCATTTTTAAAATCAGAAAGCGTAGTTTCTGGAGTTACTCCTAATCTTCCAGCAGTTAATAAAACTCCTAGTTTATCATGTGTTCCATCAGCTTGTTTGTTACCTCTATAAGCTGAATAAGTATTTACAGGAATAAAGGCAATATCTTCATTTCCATTGGCTAAAGATTGACCGGCAATTTCATAATTTTGACTAGTTGTTATTTTAACTCTTTTATCAAATTTAGCTCCCCTATTTTCAGCCTTTTTCTTTAACTCTTCAGTTAATAATTTTCCTAGTGGTGCTATTGTTGCTTCAACTTCAGTTTGGTTTTGTGAAGGAATAAATACAACTCTTAATTCATTTTCTCTTTTACCACAAGCAACTGTAACTACAGTAGCACTAGAAGCTATTAAGCTCACTCCCATTAATGATAGTAATTTTTTCATAATTATTCTCTTTCCATTTTTATTTTTTACAATCTAAATATTTAGAAAGTAAGATATTTACTACATAACTTAATTATATAAGAAATCAAATAAGCAATATAGTTAATAAAAGCCTTTTATAAAACCTATTAAAAATATAAAAAATATTTCACAATTTAAAAAATATTTCATAAATAAATAAGTAAAAAACCTTTATTTTTTAATATTTTGTGCTTAAAGTTTTGAGAATAAAAACAAATGCAACTATAAAATTGCATTTGTTTATTAATTAGAATAATAAGTTTTTTGGAGTTCTTGGGAATGGAATAACATCTCTAATATTTGATGCTCCAGTAATATACATAATCAATCTTTCAAATCCTAAACCAAATCCAGCTGATTTATAGTATCCATACAATCTTAAGTTGTTGTATCACTCTAATTGATCAATATCTATATTTACTTCTTTACATCTTTTAATTAGTTTTTCATAATTATCTTCACGTTGACTTCCACCAACTAATTCTCCAATTCCAGGAACTAATAAATCAACAGCAGCAACTGTTTTATTATCCTCATTTTGTTTCATATAAAATGCTTTAATTTCTTTTGGATAATTAGTTACAAAAGTTGGAGCTTTATTTACTTGTTCACAAATATATCTTTCATGCTCAGTTCCTAAATCTAATCCAAATTCAATATCTGAAACTTCGAATTTGTGACCATTAGCAACCGCTTGTTTTAAAATTTCAATTGCTTCAGTATAAGTTGTAACTTTAAATTCTGAATTTCTAACACTGTTTAATTTATCAATTAATCCATCTTCTAAGTGTTCATTACAAAATTCTAGTTCTCTTCTATTGTGTTTAAAAATGTAATTAATGATATATTTAACCATATCTTGAATTAGTTGTATATTATCTTTTAAATCAGCAAAAGCAACTTCTGGTTCAATCATTCAAAACTCAGCAGCATGTTTTGCAGTATTTGAATTTTCAGCTCTAAAAGTAGGACCAAATGTATAAACTTTTTTAAAAGCTTGAGCAAATGCTTCTGCGTGTAATTGACCTGAAACTGTTAGGCTTGCCTTTTTAGCAAAAAAGTCTTTTTCATAATCTGCATCTTCTCTAGTTGTTACTAAAAAAGCTTCACCTGCTCCTTCAGCATCATTTGAAGTAATAATTGGAGAATGTATGTAAACAAAACCTCTGTCATTAAAGAACTTATGAATAGCATAAGCAGCAGCAGATCTTATTTTAAAAATAGCATTAAAAGTTTTTGTTTTTGCTCTTAAGTGCGCTATTTCTCTTAAATACTCAGTTGTATGTTCTTTTTTTTGTAGTGGATAATCTTCAATTGCTTGATCAATAAGTTCGATAGCATCAGCTTGTACTTCAAATTTTTGTTGTTTTTCTGGAGTTAAAACAACTCTTCCAATGACTTTAACAATTGAACTAACTCTTGCTTGAAGTGCTTGTTCATATCCTTTGGTTTTAGTTTTATAAACTACTTGTAAATCAGTAAAAGTAGTTCCATCATTTAAGATCATAAATGAAACGAATTTACCTTGTCTATTAGATCTAACTCTAGCTATTAATTCAATTTCTTGGTCAATTAATTCTGAGTTTTGTTCAAATACTTGTTTGATTTCCATAATATCTCCTAATTTAATACATATTTTTCTATAAATTTTCCAACTCCACCATTAACATTTGTATCAGTGATATATTTGGCTTTTTGTTTAATTTCTTCAACCGCATTTCCAACAGCAACACAATTTGAAATTTCTTCAAACATTGTCATATCGTTCATATTATCACCAAATACCACAACATCGTTAATATCAACATTTAAGAGTTCAGCCATTTTTTTAATAGCTGTTCCTTTAGTTGCTGTAATATTTGTAAATTCATAAATTGGAATAGTTTCAATATGATTTCTCATACTTGTTAAATAATTATCTAATTTTTCAGCTTTAAATCAATCTTCTAAAACTTTATTTTTTTCTTGTGGAACAAAAATCATAATTTGAACTGGATCAATAAAATCAAAATTACCATCAGTACTACATATTGTTTTATTAAATCTTTCAAATCAATTTCTTTTATTCATACTTTCTACTTCAAAAGGAATGTTGTTTCAATAAATATCAGCAGCTGTTGCTGTAAATATAACTGTACAAATATTTAATTCAGTTAATTTTTTAACCATTTTATTAACAATAACATTGTCAATTTTATTTACATAAACTGGTTCAAAATTACTAATTTTTGAAATTAAAGCCCCATTAGCTAAAACAGCTAAATCAACATGTTGACCTATATTAAATAAATCTGCTCTAGGTTTTGCTGATTTATAAGGTTGACCTGTTGCAATTGTTACATAAATATTGTTTTTAATAGCTTTTTCTAATACTGGTTTATCAATATCATTTGCCAATTTTCCATGATGTAAAACAGTTCCATCTAGATCTGTAACAATTAGCTTAATATTTTTTAACATTTACTACTCCTTAATCTTTATAAAAAAATGTTGAAATTTCTTTTTTCTCATTAAAATTATTTAGAATGATTTTATCAGTAATTCCCATTTTTTCTAAAGCTCTATTGGTTTTATTATTATCTTTTATAATCTTATTTTCAAATTCTAAAATTCTATAAATAGTTTGATAATAATGCTCTTTTAAACTTAAGCAATGTTTAGAAGTTTCATAAATTAAAATTTCATCATTTAAGTTAAATTTTTTTCTATTTATAAACATTCTTATTGAATCATTATGACTAGTTATTTTATCTTCAATTGAATGAATAAACAAAATTGGAATTTTAGCTGGACTAATATTTTGCTTTTCAAATTTATTAAATAAATTCATTTCATTTCAATCAGATAAAGTTAATTCTTTTTGTTTTTTTAAAATTCGTTTAATTAAGTAAATATCATATCTTTTTAAAAAAAATCTTTTAATTGTTAATTTTTGTAATTTACTTATTAAAGAACTAATAGTTGCATAACTACTATCACTAATAATAAATTTAACTTTACTTTCTTCTAAGAATTTTTGTTTTGTTAAAGTTAGATAATTAATTACAAAAGCACCCATACTTAAACCAACTAAACCAATAATTTGTACATCTTCAGTTTTGTTTAAATAGTTAATAGCAGCAATTAAATCTTTACTTTCTAATAAACCCATTGTTGCAAATTGAGTTTCTTCTGAATCGCCATGATTTCTAAAATCATAAACTAATACATTATATCCAAGTTCTATAAATTCTTTTGATCAGTATAAACTTCAATATTTATCACCAGAAAATCAATGACTTACAATAATTCATTTTTTAGAATTATGATCTGTAATATATTTAAGTGCTGAAATTGTTATATTGTCACTAGTTTTAAATTTAACTGGAATTAAGTTATCATTGATTTTAAACTCTAATTCTTTATGTTTAAAAAATAATCTCATCACTTTATTTCTTTTATTAATTTCAGGATTCATATAAATATGTTTTTTAGAATGAGATCTTTTAAAATCTACTGAAGTTTCTAATAATTTATGAAATTTAAGAAATGAAATGTTTATCGATCGAAATATTTTATTACCCGTTTTTTTAATAAGAGCTCTTTTTTGTTTATGTGTCATAATAATCTTTCTTTTTAAAGTTATTATAATTTGTTTTTTAAAAGAATTTTTTCATATGCTAATTTAGCTATCATAGCTGCATTATCAGTACAATAACTCATTTTAGGAACAAATGTATTTTTAATATTATATTTTTGACCTAATTTTAAAATTATTTTTCTAATTTCACTATTAGCACTTACTCCACCAGCAACAGTTAGAGTTTTTGGTTTAAATTCTTTAATTGCTTTTTCTAGTTTTTTTTCAATAATATTTGTTGCTGTATATTGAAAACTAGCTGCAAAATTTTCTAAGTTAATTTCTTGTTTTTTTTGATTTAAATTATGAATTAAATTTATACAAGCAGTTTTTAATCCAGAATAAGAAAAATCATAAGTATTATCATCTTTTAAAACAGGTAATGAATAAAAATCTTTATTTCCTTTTAAAGCTAATTTGTCTAAAATAGGTCCTCCTGGATAAGAAAGCCCTAAAACTCTAGCAACTTTGTCATAACATTCACCAATAGCATCATCTCTAGTTGATCCAATAATTTGAAAATCATTTGCAGAATTAATAATTTCAATTTGAGTATGACCACCAGATACTACCATTGCTAAAACTGGATATATAAATTCATTTTCAATACTAGCTCCAAAAATGTGTCCTTGAATATGATCTAAAGCTAGAATTGGTTTGTTTATATATAAACTAATAGTTTCAGCTACAAGTTTTCCAATAATCAAAGAGCCAATTAATCCTGGAGATTTTGTATAAGCTATATAATCAATTTCTTCAATATTTAAATTAGATTGGCTTAAAGCTGCTTTTAAAACTCAATTAAAATTTTGAACATGTAATCTAGCGGCTAATTCAGGAACAACTCCACCAAATACTTGATGATCTTTTATTTGTGAAGAAATTATATTAGTTAGAATTTTGTTATTATCAATAATTGAAATAGAAAATTCATCACAACTTGATTCAATAGCTAAGATTTTCATTTCTCTCCTTTAGTTTATTAAAACTATTTAAAAGATATAAGAATGAATAATAAAAAAAGAATACCCATATTAGTATTAAAAATGGTTGAGTAGTCTTATAAAGTTATATTATTTTTTCTTTTCTTTGTTATTAATACTATCTCTAACTTGACCAGTAGTTCTGTGAATAATTACTGATCCTTGACGCTTTTTAGTTAGTTCATTAGCATAAGCAATGGCTTGTTTTTGTGTATCAAATAATTTAGTAGGGCGTGTGTTTCCAACACCTTTTACTTGCCATTTACCATCATATGGTGTGACATGATAAACTGTTGCTTGTTGTTTTTCAGCCATATATCTCCTTTGTTAATAAATTATTAAATATATATTTTATTTTACTATACAGTTTTTTTAAATGGCTTAATTTTAAATGCAATTTATATCACAATAATTATAAAATTAAAGATATTTATTTTAATGATTATTAAATACAAGTTTTCAACTAATAAACTTATAAATTTAAATAATATAATTTAATTAAGAAAAGAGATGATTTTATGTTAATAAATGATACAGTAGTTGCCCCTGCTACAAATATTTCAACTCAAGCTATTGCTTTAATTAGAGTTAGTGGTTCTGAAGCTTTTTTAATAGTTAACAAACTGATTAAAGATAAAAAACTAGAAGAAAAAAGAGGACTATTTTTAAGAAAATTGTATTTTGAAGACGAATTAATTGATGAAGTAGTTTTATCTTGTTTTGTTGCTCCTAATTCTTTTACTGGTGAAAATGTTGTTGAAATTGCTTGTCATGGTGGAATTTTAAATACTAATAAAATCATCAATATTTTAATTCAATCAGGAGCTAGAATGGCTTTAAGAGGAGAATTTAGTCAACGTTCTTTTTTAAATGGAAAAATTGATTTAATTCAAGCTGAAGGTATTAATAATTTAATTCATGCAAAAAATGATCTAGCTTTAAAAATTGGTGTTGCTAATATGAGTGGATCTAATAATAAAGCAATTATTGAATTAAAAGATAATTTATTAGATATTATTAGTCGTATTCAAGTTTCAATTGATTATCCTGATTATGATGATGTTGAAGGATCAAGTATAGAAGATTTAACTAATTTATTAGAAATTATTAATGATCAAATTAATAAACTTTTAATGAGATCTAAAATGGCTTTTAAAAACTCTGAAGGAATCAAAACTGCTATTGTTGGTCAAACTAATGTTGGTAAATCATCAATTTTAAATGCTTTAATTAATGAAGACAAAGCAATTGTTACAGATATTCCAGGAACTACTAGAGATATAGTTGAAGGACAAATTAATTTAGAAAATGTTAGTTTAAATTTAATTGATACAGCCGGAATTAGAAAAACTAGTGATGTTGTTGAAAATTTAGGAATTTTAAAATCTAAAAACTTAATCAATGAAGCTGATTTAGTTTTATTTGTTGTTAATAAAGAAAATATTAATGATTTAGATAATCAAGAAATTTTTGAACTTTTAAAAGATAAAACTTATATTTTGATTGTAAATAAGGCTGAAAAACTAAGTCAAACTGAAAAACAAAACTTAGAAAAAAAATATGAAAATATTGTATTTACTAGTGCTATAAATCACGATATAGATCAATTAGTTTTAAGAATTAATCAAATGTATTTAAATGAAGAGATTAGTAAAAGTGATGAATTAATTTTAATTGGATTAAATCAAATTACTTTAGTTGAACAAATTAAAAACAAGCTTTCAACTGCTTTAAGCGTAATTAAATCAGGAATGCCAATTGATATAGTAAATGTTGATTTATATGATGCTTGAAATTTATTAAATGAACTAATTGGTGTTGAGTATGAAGATGAAATTATTGATAATATCTTTAGAAAATATTGTTTAGGAAAATAAAAAAAATCAACCTATTTAGGTTGATTAATATTATTTTATGGATTGAAAAACTAAGCACTCATTAAGCGTGACTTTTCTCTAGCAGCTTTATTATCTTTAAAAATTCCTTTTTTTAAACCTTTATCTACTAAGCTTACTGCATGATTAACTAATTCAGTTTTATTTGCTTCATCATTAGATTTTGCATTTAAAGCTTTTTTAATAGCTGTTTTAATTTCTGATTTAAAAGCTTTGTTTGCTAATCTAGATTTCTCATTAGTTAAAACACGTTTTTTTTGAGATTTAATATTTGCCATTTTTTCAACTCCTTTTATAAAAAATAATTATAATACAAAAATAAGTATAACAAAATTTAGTCAAAATTAAAAAAATATTAGTGGTATCTTTTTATTTCTCTTTTAATAACTTATTAATTTTATTATTACATATAATATAAAAAAATAAACTTATAAAAAATTCATTTTACAGTTAGAATATCTAATTAAATTGACTAAATAACAAGTAATTATATTTTAATAATTAGATAGTTTTTATACAGTCTTAGCTATAATACTAATTTATATTATTTAAAAAGTTTAAAAGCAATAACATATTATTAACTTTTTGATTTTAAAAAATATTAAGCTAATTTAATTTTTTATACTTTAGGTTTTTATAAAATCTAAATATTTAAAATAATATAATTTTATTAATGTAAAAGGAGAATTATGTATAAATCAAAGCTAACTATTAAACAAACTCAACAAGCTATTCAAGATATTAAATTTGGTCTAACTAAACAATTAAAACAAAATTTAAATTTAACAAGAGTTTCAGCTCCACTTTTTGTAACTTCAGAGTCTAAAATTAATGATGGGTTAAATGGTGATATTCCAGTTGAATTTACTCCAAAACAATGAACTGAAGATTTAGAAATAGTTCACTCACTTGCAAAATGAAAAAGATATGCATTAGATAAATATAATTTTAATATTGGTGAAGGAATTTGAGCTGATATGAATGCTATTAGAAAAGATGATATTGTAGATTATAAGCATTCTTTATATGTTGATCAGTGAGATTGGGAATTAATTATAAGTGATGATCAAAGAAATTTTGAGTTTTTAAAAGAAGTAGTTATTAAAATTTATGACTCAATTAGATATGTTGAACATAAAATAAATTTTAAATACCCAGAATTAGTAGATAAATTACCAAAACAACTAATATTTATAGATTCATTAGATTTATATAATAAATATCCTAATTTAACTGCTGAACAAAGAGAAGATGAAATTGTAAAAGAATTTAAAGCAGTGTTTATTTATAAAATTGGACATAATTTACCAGATAATCTTCCACATTCTAAAAGAGCTTTTGATTATGATGATTGAAATTTAAATGGTGATTTAATTTTTTATGACAGAGTTAATGACAAAGCTTTAGAAATTAGTTCAATGGGAATTAGAGTTAATGCTAAAAGCTTAAGTGAACAAATTAAAATATTAAATAAAACAAATTCTGATTTAGGTTTATATCACGATCAAGTACTTAATAATAAATTACCTTTAACTATTGGTGGAGGAATTGGTCAAAGTAGGTTAAGCATGTTTTTATTAGAAAAAGCACATATTGGTGAAGTACAAGTAAGTGTGTGAGAAAAACAATATAAAGAAGAATTAAAAAAACAAGGAATAACTTTATTGTAAAAAGTTATAAAACTTGTTTTTTGTTATGTATTAATAAAAGAAAGAAGAATTAAAAAATGTCAATATCTTTTATAAAAAAGAATTATGAAAATGAAATCAAAAAATTAGTTAAGTATTTAGATCCAAGTTGAAATGTAGAAACAGTTTGTCAAAAACTTAAGTTTTTAGAAAACAATATGTTTAAAACAATGCCATTTTTTAACCCTAATCAATTAAAAATATTATTTAAATTAATGTTAATAAATAATGATTTTAAAGATAGAATTACAAGTGAAATTCTTAACATTATTCTTAGTAAAGAAGTTTTAGAATGAAAGTTTTTAGACGGTTTAATTAGGTTTTACACTTTAATTTTAACTTATGATGATGTTTGACAAGAAGATAAAATCTCACAATTTGCTATAGAAAATAATATTATTGATATAGAACAATTTTTTAAAAATTATTTAATTAAAAATAATTTAGAGAGTATAGATTATCAACAAAAATATATTAAACAAAATTTAAATGATTTTAAAAAACAAAAACAATTTTTAAAAGAACTTGAAAATATAGACTCTGATTATATAAATATTGATTTTAATACATTAACTATAATTAGCAAAGTGAATGCTTCAGATATTAATTTTATGTATAAAGACTATGTTATAAAAGAGTTTATAGATATATTAAAAAATTAGTAGTTAATTTATTTGTATATAGATTTTACAAACAACTTAGTTTATTAAAAAATGAGTTGTTTTTTATTATTAAAAAAGTTACTTAAATAAACTAGTTATTAATAAAATAAAATATTTATAAGTTAAATTTATAAATTTTAAAAAATGTATTTAGAAAGGAAAAAATGAAAAACAATTTTAAGTTATTTATCATTACATTTGTGTGCACAATGTTTTTTCTCTGATATTATGCCAATATTGATGACATAGTTTTATATAGTATACCAATAAACAAAAATGATGAATCAGTAAAGATTACTATGGGTTCATCTAATTGGGTTGAAGAGTGAAATAAAATTTTAAATACTAATTTTTATTCAACAACTCCCATAAATGTTTGAAAAGAAAGAATCGATATAGCTGGTCTAAAATTGTATGGTTTTATTGAACATAACTCAATTTTAAGTTATTTAATAACTCTGTCTAAAGTTGGGTTTGGATCTTTATGTTTTTTCTTATTAACATTTTTTTGTAAAAGAACTATTTTCAATCCTTTTAGAAGCGTTTTTAGATATTTAAAAAATAGAAACAACTACATTACTTTAGAAATGAATCAAACATTAAATTTTCTTAATAAATTAGATAAAAAAGTAAAAAAGCGTAAAAAGAAAAAAGTATTGAAGTCTATTAATGATTTTAAAATAATTTCTTACAAGCCAGTTTATTTAATAAGATTAATAGACGATCTTAGAAATTCTTTTTTAACAGACAAATTAAAATATGAATGGTCTTATTATGAAAAATTAATTTCTTTAGTTATTGGGTATATAGAAGAAATTATAAACAAAGAAAGAAAAGCAATAAAAAATCATAATAAACCAGATGAACTATTTCCTGTAGTTAAAAGAGCTATAGAATATTATTCAACAAAATCATCTTATTATAATTATTATTGTATAAACGCAAGTCAAAAAAATCGAGATTCTATAGAAATAATAATTACTACTAACACTAATTTTTATATAGCTTCACTTTTTGTTATTAATTTTGCATTTTTTATAATTTCATTTTTTATAATTGGGTTTGCTATTAATTTTATATGATTTAAAAAAATAGATTTTCAAATATTTTCTAGTTTAAGAATTATTTTACCATTTATTTTGACTGCTTCTTTACTTTCTATAATCATAACCTCTTTATATGTTTCAAAACAAACTAAAAGTTTTAATAATATTATTGAAAATAAGAAGTATAAAAAAAACAAATCTAACTTTGATCGAAAGAACTATTTATATATAATTCTATATTTTCTAATTTTACTTATATTTTTGGTTCCAATTTTCTCTTATGGAAAATTATTATCTGAGATCGAGCCAGATTTTACAAAACAAAATGATCCATTATTAACAGGAAAAATAGATGTGATTATGTATAATATCCTTTTTTCATCCCTAATGATATATTGATTTTGTTCACTTGATGATCTACTTAGAAAAGAAAATAAAATAACTATTTTACTATGTATTAAAAATGTAATACCACAGGTTTTTTGTTTTATTTTCTTTATGATAATTAGTTATTGTTTTAAACATAGTTGGCAAGGTAACTATAGTAGATTGGTTTTATTAATACTTATTCTTGAATGAGTATTTTTAATTTTGTTTGAACCAGTAATATATAATATATTTTATTTTTCATATTATAAATGTTGTGTAGGATTTAAATTTATAAAGGAAAAAATAAAAAAAATTAATTTATAGTAAAACGAAGTGTTTATTGTAAAACCATAACCAAAAAATGGTATAAATCTTTCAAAATAAAAATCTTTATTTAGATTTTAAAAAAGCAACTAAATAAGTTGCTTTTTTTATTTTGCTATGTATTTATGCTACTTTTTATATAAAAATATTTATTAAATTATTAAAAATAATTTAATTTAGTTTTTGTGTTAGATTCTAAGTCTTTAAATATTGTAAAATACAAGAGAAAGCAGAAAAAGATCAATTTTGAAAGGGCGTATATGAAAACTGTAGAAAAATGATCGCAAAATAATAGAATGCTTTATGGAACCATTCTATGAGCTTTTATTGGTTTTGGTTATTTATTATTTATTGCTAACTGAGCTTTTGCAATTGGTTTAGCTGGTGGAGGAATCAAAGATGGTGTTCATTCACCAGGGTTTTTATCTTATTTTCAAATTGAAAACACAGCTTCATTCCAATTAATAGATAAAGCTGCTAACTGAGCAATTACTTTTGGTAGAGGTATTGGTTCAGTTGTTGTTGCCTTTTTGTTAGTAAAATTTGCACATAAAAAAGCAACTTTAATTGCTTGTATAATGACCTTATTTGGTTTACCAGCAATTTTTATGCCAGGTGCAAAATATGGTTATGTATTGTTTTTAATTTTAAGAACAGTTATGGCTATTGGTGGAACAATGTTAACTATATTATTTCAACCAGTTGCTGCTAACTTCTTTACTAAAAAAACAAAGCCTATTTATTCTCAAATAGCAATCGCATTTTTCCCACTAGGTTCAATTATTTCTCTTGTTCCATTTGTTATTGCTGGAGATAGTGCAAGTGTTGATATATTAAGAAGTAATTGAAGAACAATCTTTTTAGTTATGTCATTACTTTATCTAATTCCATTAATTGCAGTATTTTTATTAGGAACTAATTTTGATGTTAAAAAAGATTCAAATGAACCTAAAGTTAATGGATTTAAAGTATTAAAAGGTTATTTAAAAACCAAAGCTACTTATGCTTGATTATTAGTTTTTGGTGGTTGATTAATTGTTGCTGTGTTTCCAACTTCATTAAGTTTAGTGTTATTTCCTTGAATTTCTGGCTTACAAAATGAATCAATGGGAACTCAAATAAGAATTTGACAAATATTATTTTTATTTGCAGGAACTATTGGTCCAGTTGTAATTGGATTATGATCAAGATTTAATTTAAAAAGAAGATGATATATAGCAACACTTATAGGATTTGGAATTATATTATTTATAATCTCAATTGTTGTTTATAAATATGGATTAGCTCCTAACTATAACAAACAAACTAAATCTTTAGAAGGTAATTACAAAGGTTGACTAGTATTATTCTACATTTTAGGATTTTTAACTGGATTTTGTACTTGAGGAATAGAAGCAGTTATTTTAAACTTACCTCATGAATATAAAGACGCAGATCCTAAAACTATTGGTTGAATGTTTAGTTTAATTTGAGGATTTGGATATATGTTCTTTACATTATCTCTAATTATCATTACTTCAATTCCTTTAATTAAATCAATTAACCAATCTACAATAGCAATTATTCAATTAGTACTAATAGTTATATTAGGATTAATGTCATTTATTGGGTTATTGATGTTAAAAGAACCAAAAGATGATGCAAAAACTTTTCCAAGTTTTAAATCTAAAGAAAAGCAAGTAAAATAGTTAAAAAATTCCTTTGATCTTATGATCTTAGGAATTTTTTATTTTCTTTATTTTTTACTTTAATTTTATTAATAAAATAAATTGTAATATCTTTAATAATTTATAAAAAAAAGTAATCTAGTTAGCTTTTTATATTTTATTTAGTTTAACAATTAGTAAGTATTTTTTATAAAAGCTTAATGTTTCAAAAACAGCTTTATTTATTAAAAAAGACTCTTATTTTATCAAAATTTAAGCCTATATTACAAAATTTTGTTTGCTAAATAAATTCATAAATTAATAAAATATATAATTATTTATAGGTAATAATTATTTAAAAAATTTTTAAAAAGCCTATTTATATATGTATTGATTAGCTATTTTAAATAGCAATCTATAATCAATAGAAAGAAATAAAGAGATATGAAAATGTCAAAAAAACCATCAAGTAAATATCTACTTGTAGCTAGAATACTTTTAGGACTATTTTTCGTTGCTTTTATTACTATTTTTGTTTTAAAACTAGTTAATGTAAATAAGACATATGGAAAAATTGGTGCTGATTTTATGACAGTTTTAACTGGTTTTGGAGTAACATTAGCTAAACCAGTTAAATGAGGAGCTGGATTAGATGAGTTTTGTAATATTGCTTTAATTACTTGAATACCATTAATACTAATAGTTTCTCTGATTTTTTATATTTTGTATTACAAGAACTTAGTAAAAACTATTCAAGTTGAAGATTCAACAACTAAATTAGATATTACAATTCAAACTGAAGGTGATGTTATTGTTGAAACAGAAACTGAAGAACCTGATAAAAAAGAAGAAATTATGGATGTTGAACAATTACCAATATCTGAATGAGAACCAATGCCTGAGTATAAATCAGTAGTTGAAGAAAAGTCAATGATTGAATCAGAACCAATAGCTGAACCAGAACCAATAGCTGAACCAGAACCAATGTCTGAACCAGAATCAATGATTGAACCAAAACCAATACCTGAATATAAATCAGTAGTTGAAGAAAAGTCAATGGTTGATCCAGAACCAATACCTGAATCAGAGCCAATGGTTGATCCAAAATCAATGATTGAACCAAAACCAATACCTGAGCCAGAATCAATGCCTGAACCAAAACCAGTAATTGAAACTAAATCAGTTATGGTTCCTACTCCTGTTGAAATTAAAAAAACAACAGAAAAGTCAAAACCTACTAAAAAACGCAAAAAGAAAAAAGTTTATCCACAAGTTACAAAAGGTATGTTATTAGAAGAACTTTATGAAGACCCTGAGTTTGTAGAAATGACTAAAGTTTCAATTAAAACAATTTTTGATAAAGCCTTTATTGTAGCAAGCAAAAACTTAGCTGCAGGAGATCATGTTGTTCTTGCTAAATTTGGTAAATTTGAAACAATAGAAAAAGAAGCTCAAATGAAAATGAATCCTTCAACTCAAGAAGAAATTGAAGTTCCTGCACATAAAGTTGTTAAATTTAAATTATCTAAATCTATTAAAGAAAAAATGAATAAATAAGGATAAAATGGCAAGTATATGACTGCAATTTTTTATTTGTTGTTATTTTAATATATGATTATTGTATTGAAAGGTATTTATGTTTAACAAGAAAAAAGACAATTCTAAAAAATCTTTAGAGTATAAAAAACAAGATTATGTAATTAAAATAGCTAATGCTAATCTTAATGAATTAGATAGCTTTTTAGGTACAAAAATAGGTTTAAATAGTAAAACTAGAGAAGATAATATTTTAAAATTTGGAACTAATCAAATTGTTGTTAAAAAATTTTTAATATTTAAAAAAATATTTGAGAGTTTAGTTGAACCTTTTAATTTGTTATTGTGATTTATTGGAATTTTAGAATTTATTATTTACTTTTTATTTCAAAAAAACTGAATTACTTTAATTTCTGCTTTAATAATAATTTTTATGATTTTTTTAGCTTCTGTTGTTGATTTTATTCAAGAATATAAAGCTTATAAACTTAATTTAAAATTAACTAAAATAATAGAAAATGATGTTTTTATAGTTAATCAAGAAATAAATGACTTTAATTCATTAAATTATCAAAGTATTAAAACTAATCTTATAAAAGAAAAACAATCACAACTAACAATAGGAGATGTTGTTTATTTAACAAAAGGAGATATTGTTCCTAGTGATTGTAGAATAATTTGAGCTGAAAATCTTTATTTAGATGAATCGACTTTAACTGGTGAATCTAAAGCTATTAAAAAGCAAATTAATAACAATAATATTTCTTTTTTAGAATTACAAAATATTTTATATAAAGAAACTTTGATAGTTTCTGGAAATTGTTTAGCTGTGATAATTAATATTAATAAAGATAATTATTCTAATTCATTAATAGATTTAATAACAGATGATTTTGTTACTGATTATGAAAAAGGAATTAATAAAGTTACTAAAATTTTAATTTATTTAATCTCTGTTCTAGTATTTATTATTACTTTTATTTCTTTATTAAAAAGTGGAATTAGTAATTGAACTTCAAGTTTAGTATTTGGTTTGTCAATAGCTGTTTCACTAACCCCTGAAGCTTTACCTGCTATTATTTCTTCTAATTTAAAACTAGCATCAAAAAGATTGTCTAAAAATAAAGTTGTTATTAAAAAACTATCTGTTATGCAAAATATTGGATCAGTTAATGTTTTAACAACTGATAAAACTGGAACTTTAACATTAGATAAAATCAATATTCACACTTATTTAGATATTAATAATCATAAAAATAAGTTATTAAAAGATTATTTTTTTTATAATGCTTATTTTCAAAATAATTTATTTGATAACATTGATAAAGCTATTGTTAATGAGTTTAAAAATGATTTAAACAATATTAAATTTATTGATCAATTAAGTTTTGATCATAACTTTAGAATTTCTTCAGCTTTAATTAAACTTGATCAATCTAATTTATTAATTACTAAAGGTAATTTAGAAGAAATTTTAGAAATTACTAGTTTTATTAATATAAATAATCAAATCATTAGTTTAGATGAACAATATAAAAATAAAATTATAAATCAAGCTAATAGTTATACTAAAAAGGGTTATAAAGTTTTAATTTTAAGTTATAAACACTCTGATGTTATTGATAACAAAGATTTAATTTATTTAGGAATGATAGTGTTAAATGACCTTATTAGAGATAATGTTAAACAAGTAATTAAAACTTTTAAAGATTATAATATTGACATTAAAGTACTAAGTGGAGATAGTTTATATACTTGTAAAAATGTATGTAAACAAGTTGGAATTGATACTAATAGTAGCTTAATAGGAAAAGAACTTAATAAATTAGATCAAAATGATTTAAAAAATATTAGTCAGTCAGTAAATATATTTTATAAATTATCTCCTCTAGATAAAGCTAAAGTAATAGATAGTTTAATGAATGAAAATGTTGTAGCTTTTTTAGGTGATGGAGTTAATGATGCAATTGGTTTAAAAAAAGCTGATGTAGGAATTTCAGTAAATAATGCTTCTAGTTTAGCAAAACAATCTGCTGATGTTATTTTATTAGAAAAAGATTTAAATGCCTTAGAGCACGCTTTTATTATTGGAAGAAAAACTTTTAGTAACGATATTAAATACATTAAAATTACAGTTGCTTCTAATTTTGGAATTTTGTTAACTTTACTATTAGCTACAATTTTTTTTAAATTTGAAGTAATGTCACCAATCCAGTTACTTATTCAAAATTTGATTTTTGATTTTGCGAACTTAATTTTTGTATTTGATAATGTTGATGAATCAACTATTAAAAAACCACAAAAATGAAATATTAAATCAATTATTCCTTTTGCTATATTTAATGGCTTAACTCAAACTATAATTAGTTTTACTAATTTTATGATTTTATATTTTGGTTTTAAAATAAATGGATCAGACAAACATTCAATAGAGTTGTTTCAAACTTGTTATTTTATTGAGTGTATATTAACTCACATTATGATTATTTTAGTTTTAAGAACACAAAAAGTATCATTTTTCAAATCATTAGCTTCTAGTCAAATGTTAGTTGGTATGTTATTTTTTAGTATTTTTCCATTTTTAATCGCTTTTATTAGTAGTAACTTTTCTAATAGCTTAGGGTTTAATGTAATGGTTGGTAATTTAAATAATATTAATTTATCTTGATGGTTTTTAGTTTTATTATCTTTAGAAATACTAGCTTGAATTATTGGTGAATTAATTAAAAAATTATATTTAAAGATTTTTAAAAATTGATTATAATAACTATTATATTTTTTAATTTTATGATATTTTTAAAGTTAAAAGAAAGGTTTAATATATGAAAAACAAGTCTAGATTTTTTGAGTTTCTAACTTTGTTTATGATGTCTGTTGGGACGATTGTTGGATCTGGTATTTATGTTAAAAATAGAGATATTTTAATTGAAACACATAATCCAATAATTGCTATTGTGTTATGAACTGCAGTTGGAATTTCTTGTATAGCTGTAGTTTATTTATTTTTAGAAATATCTTCTTCTACAGAAAATGGAACTATTGGTTCTTGATCAAGGGCATTTTTTGGACATAAAGTTGGTTCTTTTTTTGCTAATTTTCAAACAATGTTTTATGCTCCAGTTAATCAAGCAATTTTTACTTCTGCTTTATTAGCTTATTTTTTAAATATTTTTAATCTTAAATTATATGGCTATCAATATTTATTAATTTTTTTACTAGTTGGTGCAGTTATTATCTTATTAACTAATATATTAAATGTATTTAGTATTAAAGGTTCTAAAGCGATTCAAATTTTTGGAACAGGGTTTAAATTCTTTCCATTAATTATTGCACTTATTGCTGGATTTATTTTAGCTGACCATTTTGGAGCTTTACAAAATAATGGAGTTAATGTTAGAGGAATAACTGATTCATCAAAACAATGATCACGTACTGATTTTGATCCATTATTATTTTTTAGAGGTTTTGGTGGAATTTTATTTGCTTTTGATGGATTTATTTATATTTGTAATTCTAAAAAAAGAGCAAAACATGCTGATGTTGTACCAATTGCTTTGGTTTCAGCCATGGCATTTGCTGCAGTGTTTTATTTAATTATGTCACTTTCTTTAATTTTAGGATCTCCAGATGGTTCTATTGAACAATTATTAGAAAGAGTATTTAATAACGGTCAACCATTAAAAAATCAAGTAAATCACACTGTAAAAGTGATGGTTGCAATTATTTCAATGATTATTTGTTTTTTAGGTTTAAATGCTTATTCTTATATTGGAATGGCTGGTTTAGAATCAGATGTCATTGATAAGTTAAGCTATGTAAAATCTGTTGATGATAAACACCGTTTTAAAAAAATTGGTTTAATTCAAGGTGTAATTTCATATGCTATTTTTGCAATTTTTATTATTGTTGGTGCAAGTTCAAGTATTAGTTTAAATAAACAAATTAATGTAATTGAAGCAACTGATTCAGCTTCAGGAATGTTGTATTTAATTCAAATTATGTCTTCAACTTGCTCTTGTTTATCATTTGCTATGATGGCTAGCTTGATAATAGCTGCTCTTATTAACAGAAAAACTAACAAAGTTGAAGTTAAAAAATTTAAAGGATTTGTGCCATTAGCAATTTTTGGATTGATTACTTTCATTTTCTTTTCATTAATGGGATTGTTTACTTTTATAGTTCCTTTAGGTGTTATTAGAAGTGGACATAGTTGATGAAAAGCTCAACATTCTCAAGGACCATTATTCTTATTGCTAATGGTTTTGGGTCTAATATTTGTTGCTATTCTTTGATATAATCAAAACAAAAGACTTATAGGAGGTCTTTGTTTAAAAAATGATAGCTTACAACAAAAAACAAGAACAAGATAATAATTTTGAACTAGAAAAACAAACAAAATATAGTAAAGTTCAAATGCTAAGACAATATTTTTTACTATCTACTAACAAAATCGCACTTTTAGCAACATTACTTGCTTTACAAATATTACTAACTTTATTTTCTAAATATGCAATGGGTGCTTTAGTACTTTTTGCAAGTGCACCTTATTTAAAATTAGAAATCAATTATTGAGTATCAGCTGTTGTTTTAATATCAACTAATTTATTTTGAGGTTTAATATTTACAGTTGCTTCTGTTTGAATGAGATTATTACTAGGAAGTGAACCTGTTGGATTATTATCGTTAATGTTAGTTGACGGATCAGCAATTATAGGTTTTGCAATAGTTTTTTATATTGTTAAAAAAGTGTTTATTCATTCAAATAAATTAGAAATTTTTATAAAATTTGAGATACTATTTGTTATTTTATCTTCAATATTTGCAACATTATTTGGTAGTTTAGTTGCATATGTAAGTAATGCTACATTTATATTTGAGTTATATGGACAAAAACCAAATCCTGCTATATTGACTATAACCTTTTTATTTACTATTATAAAGTTAGTAATTAATCATGCGATATTTTGTTTAATATATAAAAGAGTAAAAGTGTTAGTAAAAAAATTATCTAGAGCCTAGTGGCTCTTTTTTATTTATCAATAAAATATCTAGTTGTAATAAGTGGTTATAATATGTTATTATTTTTATTAATAGACTTGAACTTATGAGTATATATAAAAAAGAAAGGAAGGGAAATATTAAAAATAAAGGAAAATTATTAGAATTTTTAACTTTATTTGCAATGACAATAGGTTCTGTTGTTGGTGCTGGAGTTTATTTTAAAAATAAAGAAATTCTACTTGATACAAGAAACCCTATAATTGCGATTATTTTGTGAATTATAGTTGGAACTGTTTGTGTATCAATGGTTTATTTATTTTTAGAAATAGCATCATCTACTAGAAATGGTGGAAGTGGAACTATTGGAGTTTGAACTAAACTTTTTATTAATAGAAAAGTTGGATCATTTTTTGCAATTTTAAATGCCTTTTTTTATTTACCAGTAATGCAATCAATGTTTGTTTCATTTTTTATAACATTCATTTTGATGATGTTTAGTACTGCACAATTAAAAGGGATTCACTTTTTATTAATATTTTTATCAACTGGAATCACAATTATAATTATTAATGCTTTTATTAATATTTTTAACTTATCAATATCTAGAAAATATCAAGCATTTGGGACTATTTTCAAATTTATACCTTTAATAATAGCTCTTATTGCCGGTGTAGTTTTATTTGATAAAAACGGTGCTTTTTTAAGTGGTGGATTTGATACAACTACTCCAACTGGAGAAATAAAAAGAGAAGAATGGTCAACAACTAATTTTAATCCATTATTATTTTTTAGAGGTTTTGGTGGAATTTTATTTGCTTTTGATGGGTTTATTTTTATATGTAACTCACAAAGAAAAGCAAAACATAAAGATGTAGTTCCTAAAGCTTTAATTTTTGGAATGATTTTTGTTTCAGTATTTTATACCTTAATAGCAATTTCTCTATTAATGGGTTCACCAGATGGATCAATTGTTAAACTTTTAGAAAGATTGTTTAATGGTGGAAAAATTGTTAAAGCTACTGATAATAGTGTTGCTTCAAGAATTGCTAATATTTTAACATCAGTAATTATTATAGTAATATGTTCAATTGGATCTAATAATTTATCTTATGTATCATTTGTTGTTATTGAATCAGATATTATTGATGAATTATACTTACCATCACAAAAAATATCTCAATAAAGAAAATAGGAATTATTCAAGCGTGTCTTGCTATTGTTGTTTATTCAACATTTATTCTTGTTGGAACTCTAGCTACAGTTGGATTAACAAATACAGCAACAGTTGAACAAGCAATTAGTTCAACTAATGGAGTAATTTATCCAATTCAAATAGTTGCAACTTCTAATGCTTGTTTATCATTTGTAATGATTGTTACATTAATTATTGGTGCGTTATTTAATAGAAAAACTAATAAAGTTGAAGTTGAAAAGAAAAAAGGATTTATAGTTTTAGGATCAATTGCAGCATCATGTCTAGTTTTATTTGTAACAATGAGTTTCTTTACTATTGTTGTTCCATTAGAAGTATTAACTACAAATGCTAGTTGATTTAAAGCTAATTTCTATCAAGGTCCATTATTTGTTCTTTTAACTTTATTAGAACTTGTCTCAGTTTTTGTTTTTTGATTCATTCAAGAAAAAAGAAGAAAAAAATATGACTTAGAGAACTCAAAAGTACAAGTTAGTAAAAAACCTACAGCTTAATGTAGGTTTTATTTTTGTAAAATTTAGGTTTTATAATATATTTAGTGCAAAATATAATCTATTTTTTTAAAATTTATATGTATATTAAAAAAGGTGATATTATGAAACAAAGAACAATTAATCTTCCAAATATTTTAACAACAATTAGAATTATTTTAGTACCAATTATTATAATTTTATTATTAGTTGATCATTATATAAATAAAACTGTATTTACTAATTTTAGTAAGTTTGTTTGATTCTTTTCAGGAGCTATTTTTATTATTGCTTCTTTGACTGATTTTTTAGATGGATGAATTGCTAGAAAGTATAATTTAGTAACTAATTTTGGTAAGTTTTTTGATCCAATTGCAGATAAATTATTAGTAAATGCTACTTTAATATTATTCTCTAGTTTAGGTGTTTTACCAATTTGAATGACAGTAGTTTTAATTTTAAGAGATACTTTTATTGATTTTATTAGAATGATTTTAAGTTCAAACGGAATTACTTTAGCTGCTGGAATTGGTGGTAAATTAAAAACCACTTTTCAAATGATTGGATTATCACTATTATTTTTTGTTAATTTAAAAGTATTTGGTTGAGTTGAATTAGATTGACAAAACCAATTAGTTTTACTTCCAATGTATATTGCAATATTTTTTAGTATTTATAGTGGAGTTATTTACTTTTTAAGTGCAAAGCCTAATTTATTTTAATGTTTAGTAATTGAAATATATTTTTAAATTATAAAAACTTTACTATAAATCAAGAAATTAAAAATAAGCTTAATCTTTATTATCAAATTTTAATAGAAGAAAATCAAAAGTATAATTTAACAAGAATTACTGAACTGAATGAAGTTTTTGAAAAACACTTTTTAGATTCTTTATTGTTTGTTGAACAATTTCAAATAATAGATCAAAAAATAGCTGATATTGGAACTGGTGCTGGTTTTCCTGGAATTGTTTTAAAAATCTTTTTTCCAAATATTAAATTAACTTTAATTGAATCTAATAATAAAAAAGTCAATTTTTTAAAATACTTAGTTCAAAAGTTAAATTTAAATGATGTTGAAATTTTAAATAAAAGAGCTGAAGAATTAAATGAGTATAAAGAACAATTTGATATAGTTATTTCACGAGCTGTTGCCTATTTAAATATTATTTTAGAATTAGGTGTGCAATTAGTTAAAGTTAATGGAATGTTTATTTTATTAAAAGGACCTAAAGCTTATCAAGAAATTAAAGATTTAAAAAATAAAGATCAAAAAATGAACTTAAAATTAATTAATATTCAAGAATTAGAAGATACTGGGTTTGGAACTAGAATTAATTTGTTTTATAAAAAAATAAATCACACTAATAATTTATATCCAAGAAAATATCAACAAATTTTAAAAGAGAGTAAATAGTATGAACTATGAAGAGCTTGAAATTGGAGATTTAATAGAATTAAAAAAACCACATCCAAGTAAAACAATAAGATGAGAGTTAATTAGAATTGGAGCTAAATATAAATTTAGAAGTTGTGATCGTTTTGATTTGTTCATTGAACTAAGCAGACAAACTTTAAAAATACAATTAAAAAAAATTATTAAAAAAACTGTTAAATAAATTAATCATTATTAAAAAATAGAAGGATAGATAATATGGGATTACAAGTTGGGATTGTAGGTTTACCAAATGTTGGAAAGTCTACATTATTTAATGCAATTACTAATTCAAAAGTTGAAGCTGCAAATTATCCCTTTGCAACTATTGAACCAAATGTAGGAATTGTTGAAGTTCCAGATTATAGATTAGATGAATTATATAAAATTTTTAACTCCAAAAAAAGAGTAGCTACAACTATTGAATTTGTTGACATTGCAGGACTTATTGCTGGAGCTAGTCAAGGAGAAGGTTTAGGTAATGCTTTTTTAGCAAATATTAGACAAACAGATGCTATTTGTCAAGTTGTTAGATGTTTTGATGATAAAGAAATTATGCATGTAGAAAATAGCATTAATCCAATTAGAGATATTGAAATTATTAATTTAGAATTAATGTTAGCAGATCAAACAACAGTTAGAAAGCGTTTGGATAAAGTTTTACCTAAGTTTAAATCAGGTGACAAACTAGCTAAAATTGAATATGATCTTTTAAATTATTTATTAGATACTTTAAATAAAGGAATTTTATTAAATAATTTAGCTTTAGATGAAGAACAAGCAGATCTTTTAAAAAGTTATCAATTACTAACTTCTAAGCCAATTATTTATGTATGTAATGTTAGTGAAACTGAATTATTAGATGATAATGATTATGTTAGACAAGTTAAAGAATTTGCTAATAAATCAAATTCTCAAGTAGTTAAAATTTGTGCAAAAATAGAAGAAGATTTATCTGAGGCTTCAAAAGAAGAAAAAATTGAATTTTTAAAAGAATTGGGAATTAAAGAGTCTGGTTTAGATCAATTAATTAGAGCAGCTTATGATACTTTAGGACTGCAAACATTTTTTACAGCAGGACCTCAAGAAGTAAGAAGTTGACAATTTAAAAAAGGTTGAACTGCTCCTAAATGTGCTGGAGTAATTCACACTGATTTTTTAAAAGGATTTATTAAAGCAGATATTTATTCAATTAACGACTTGTTGTTATTAGGTAGTGAAAAAGCAATTAAAGAAGCTGGGAAAATGCGTTTAGAAGGAAAGACATACATAATGCAAGATGGAGATGTATGCTTTTTTAAATTTAATGTCTAAAAAATAATGTCTAAAAAAGAAAAACACCAATTAAGTTATCAAGGAAATTTGATAACTTATTATATATATTTTAAAAGTCAAAAAAATACAATTTTAAAGTTAATTGATAATCAAATAGTAATTAGCGCTCCAATTAATACACCTATATATTTAATAGAACAATTTATTTATAAACATATATCTAGACTCGTAAAGATTCAAAATAATTATGAATTTTTAAGAGTTTATGATTTTTATACTAATAAGCCTTGAATTAAGATTTTTGAAAAATCTGTTGACATAGAGTTAGTTGATCAAAATATTCATACTAAAAAAATTAATAATAAAATTATTATTAAAAATTATTATGATAATGAAATTCAGTTAGAAAAAATTTATAACTTTTTAGCTAAAGAATATAAGAATTGATTTATTCATCAAACTTTACTATGAGCTGAAAAAATGAATCTTAGTTTTGAAAACATTAGTGTTAAAGTGATGAAAGCAAAATGAGGGTTGTGCTATTCAAAAAAAAGGCATATAATTTATAATACTAAGCTTCTACATTTTAGTTCTGAAATTATTGATTATGTAATAGTTCATGAACTAACTCACATTTTATATCCTAATCATTCAAAAGATTTTTGAAGACATGTGGCTAATTATCTACCAAATTATAGAGAGCTACAACAAATTTTAAATTCTAAGGGAATTTAATTATTTAGTGTTAGATTATTAACACTTTTTTAAATATAATTAAAATTAAAAAAATAGAAAGAGTTATTATGCATATTAAAGTTGAAAATACAGAAGTTAATAATCTTAATAGTAATATTAAAAGAAAAAAAAGACTAAAGATGATTTCTTCTTTTAGTATTCTTCTTTTAATTATGCTTATTTTGATGCTAGTTTCTTGGATTTTATATTGATCAAAAACTAAAACAGAATTAGTTAAAACAATTAGTTTTGATGAATGAAAATACGATTCAATCTTAAAACCAATATATGATAGTTGAACTAGTAAACATACTGACTTAAATGCAGGTAATTCTCAAACTTGAATTGATTTTATGAATTCAAATTCATCACTTGGTTGAATTTATAATAATCAAGGCTGAATAAAAGAAGGTTATCTTATTCAACATAGTGGGGATGCTGTTTTTAAAGGATTAGTAACAATTCAACCAATTGGTTTAGTTGATGTGATTTATGCTCCAATTAAAGGATTTGTTTTAAAATCAAATATTATAATTTTTACAATTTCAATTGGTGCTTTTTTATACATTTTAGTTTCAACAAAAGCTTTAGAAGGTCTTTCGCAAGCTATTATTGCTAAATTAAAAGGAAAAGAAGCTTTTGCTATAATTCCTTTAATGTTATTTTTTTCAATTTTTGGATCAGTTGAAGGATTTGCTGAAGAAACATTAGGATTTTATATGATTTTTATTCCTATTATGTTAATGGCAGGATTTGACGTTTTTACAGGTGTTTTAATTTTAATGGTTGGTGCTGGAACTGGAGTAATTGGATCAACAGTTAATCCATTTACAATACCAATTGCAGTTTCTGCTATTAACAGTGGTATTGATAGTTCTACAGTTAAATTAACAATTGGAGACGGGTTAATTTGAAGAATAATTTGTTGATTATTATTAACTAGTTTTTCTACTACTTTTACGCTTTTATATGCTTTAAAGGTTAAAAAAAACCCTTCTAAATCTGTGACTTTTTCAACACTAGAAGGAGATAAAGAATTCTTTTTAGCTCATGTAAGTAAAACTATTAAATTAGATTGAAAAAAGAAAGTTTCATTAATTGTTTTTGCGATTAGTTTTTTAGTAATGATCTTTTATTTAGTTGGATGAGATTCAATTTTTAATAGTACTAAAATGGCAGAACAAGCTATTTGAATTAAAAGAAATATTCCTTATTTAACTGCTTTTATTCCTGGATGAGGGAATGGTGATTTAGATAATGTTGCTTCATTTTTCTTATTAGCCTCAATCATATTAGCTTTTGTCAATTCAATTGGTGAAGCTGCATTTATTAAAAAATGATTTGAAGGAGCTTCAGATATTTTATCAGTAGCATTTATAATAGCAACAGCTGCTGGAGTTGGATATATTTTAGTTCAAACTAATTTACAATCTCTATTTGTTAAAGGAATTTTAAGTTCAATTGGTGGAATTAATAATCAAACAGCTAAAGTTATTGTTTTATTTATAGTATTTATTCCACTAGCATTTTTAATTCCATCTTCATCTGGATTTGCAACAACTATTTTTCCACTTCTTGCTAAATCTTTAGTTGATAGTAAAACTAATCAATTACAAGCTTATGCTTCTTCTGGATCAATTATGGCCTTTACTTTTGCAATAGGTTTAGTTAATCTAATCACTCCAACTTCAGGAGTTGTAATGGGAGCTTGTTCATTGTCTAGAATGAGTTATGCTAAATATTTAAAAGCAATGTTGCCATTAATTTTATATTTATTTATTTTATGTTTTATCCTTTTATTAATCGGTGGAGCATTACCAAACTCAATATCTTAAAAAAGACTTACAAAAAAGTGTAAGTCTTTTTTATTGTTAAATTGAATTTGCTATAATTTTATTTATAATTTTTATAAATAAGAACTTTAAATTTAGAAAGATATTTTATGAAACTGAATGCTTTTAAATACTCACAATTTGCTTTTTACACTATTTTAAAGAAAAAAAGCTCAATAATTTTACCTGTTATTACTTTAATTAGTTCATTAATTATTGGAATTATTTTAAATTTTGTAGTTAATAATAAATACGTAGAGTTATTAAGTTTTTTATATGTTTTTATTTTAGTTACTTTAACTGTTGTTTTTAGTTGTATTAAAGCTTTAAATATTTTTAAAGACTTTGAACAAGAAGGATTAGAAATAATTAGTTTATCAAAACCATTAACTAGAGAATCTTTAATTATTGGTAAGTTATTATGTTTGACTTTTTTTGGATTAATTTGATCTTTAACTTTATTAATTAGTGGTTTTTTATCTTTATATGCAACTTATTCATTTTTATATTTATTTTTAACTAGTTTATTATTAGGATTTGTTGGGCTAATTACTTATTTATTATTTAGTTTATTTACAGTGTTATTAAGTTATAAATTAGCTCAAAAAATTTCTATGATTATTCCATTTGTCTTATTTATACCTTTAAGCTTAATTGGAATGATTTTATCTATTAATGTTAAATCTAATGTTGATCAAGCTAGTTTTTATATTAATAAAGAATATAAAAATCATCATTCAGGAAACGAAGTAAATGTTGAACCTTATTATTTAAACAATCATAAAGATGAATTATTTTTAATACCAAATGGAGTTAATAACAAAGAGTTTAGTATAGAACAAGTTAAATACTTAGAAGATGTAGTTAATTATTCAAATAGTTCTTCAAATATTTGACAAATTTATTCTTGATTATCAATTCCATATCAATTAGTTGATGTGTTTAATTTTAAAAATAAAAATTTATTTGCTTCATTATCAGATAAAAGTAATTCTAATTTAGATAAGTATATTTATTATAACAATTTAGATGATATTTCCTATAAATATAAATTAGATAAAAAACCTAGTCTTAAAAAATACAAAACAAGTAAAAACAACACTTATAAATATATAGTTCCAGGTATTTTAAAATCTCATTCTATTCACAGTCAAAAAAATGATAATACTTCAGGTCATGAAGAAATAGTTGATTTTGATATTATTTATGCAGCTGAAGGTGCTGATAATAAAGATAAAGAATTTTTAGAAGATAAAAACCAATTACATACTGATAATAAAACTAATTTAGTTGGAAGATTAAGATGAATTTATGTTTATGAAGCTTTAAGTGATCCTGTATTTAATCAAATAGCAAAAGAATTTGTTACTAGCTTTAATAAGCAAATTAAAAAAACTAGTGATCTAAAACAAATTCATAAACAATTAATGGAATATTTATCTAAATACTTAAATAATAAAGAATCTAAGATTTATAGTTATAACAACAATAACATTACTATTTTTGATGAGTATGCTATTAAAAGACATAATAAATTACAATCACAAAATGAACGAATTTTATATTTTGCAATTAGTCTTTTAAACTATATTTACTTTAATCATACTGACTCATTAATTTATCAAGGGATGTTAAAAAACCCTGATGGTGATAATTTTGGAGATTTTCAAGTTAAATTAGATATTAATAGTTATAAATATAATATTGGTGGATATAGTAGCTATCAAACTCAATATGAAAAAAAGGATAAAGATACTAAAACTGTTTTAAGATTTAATCTAACTAAAAGTAATAATAACTACTTATTTGAATCAGCAAATGAATTATTTAGTATTAGTAGATCAAAAAGAGTAGTTAATAAGAATGTGTTATTTGTTTTATGAGTTATAGTTATTGGAATTGAACTATTAGTTGTGTTTGAGTTATATAGAAAAAAAGATTATAAGTAGAATTTAAAAAGGAGTTGTATGAAAAAGTTATTAATTGGTTTTTCAAGTATATTTGCTTTTTTAACAGTTTCTTGTTCTACTAGTACACCTAATAAAGTTGATGCAATTGTAAATAAGAATGAAAATAAGTTATATAAAAATAAATATATTAATGAATTATTGAATTTGTATTTCACTGATTCCAAATTAAAAAATTCTTATATTAACGATCAAGAGAATATTTCTGATTCTAAATTTAGTGAATTAAAGTATGGGTTAACTTTTTATCCAATATTTATTCATAGAAGTTTAGAACGACACAATGGAAGACAACATTTTGAGATTATTCAAAAAGCTAAGAAGTCTTTAGAATTTACCTTAAAAAATGATTGATACTGAACTTTAGATAATATTAAACAATTTAAATTTGTATTTAATCCATATGGAGATTTATATAAAGAATTTAATGATGATGAAAAGAAATTTAACGAAATTGATAGCTCTTTAGGTTTAACTACAAATATACAAAATAACAATATTCAGAAACTTATAAAAATATCGTTAAAAAATTCAACAGAAATTAATAAAGATATTACAGATATATATTCTAAAAAAGAAGCTATTTATTTAGTATTTGATGATAACAAAATTCTTAAATTATGAAAATATGAAAATAAAAGTCAAAATGAATTACAAATACTAACTGATATGTTTATTTTTAAAGATAGTCATAATTTAGAAAAGCAATTAGAGAATTTAGAACAACTAATTTTTGATAAAAGAAAAGTTGAATATGAAAGAGATTTAAAAATTAAAAATGGTAAACAAGATGATATTGCAAAACTTAATGCAAGATCTAATGATGAACATTTTATGGAATTTCATGCTACTGATCAATATAATGAAAGGTTAACTGAAGCATTAACTGATATCAATAAAGATGGTTGAAAAATAGCAAGATATAGTATGGGAGGTATTTATGAACAAGAATAAAAAAACTCTTATTAGTATCTCAGTAGCGTTTGCATTTCTACCTTTTCTAATTCTACCTTCTCTACTTTTTATAAATAATAAACCTAAACAACTTAATTTAGTTAGACCTTCAGGATTTGATGTTTTTGATAATTTGAATAATGATAAAGAAACAAAAACAAAAAGCATTTTAAATAAGTTAGTAGATGATGTTTTTAGAAATTTTAAAGCCGAACAACAAAAATTTGTTAAAGATCAAAACGATAATAAATCACAATTATTAGCAAAATCTAAAGAATTAAGTGATAAGTATTTATTACAACCAAATGAACAAAACCTAAAAACATTAAAACAATTCTATTCAGAAAACTGATTATTTTTACTTTTAAATCTTGAAAAATTTGAACTAAAATTTATTGATTTTTGGAAACTAGAATCTAAAGATAATAAAGCCCATCACTCATCTCAATTTCTTGAAACTATTAAAAACAAGCCAAAACCAAAAGAAAATCACATTTTTACAGATAATAATTTGGATTTAATAAAAACAGGAAAAGAAAATGAAGATTTAAGTGGACATAGTGCAGTATATTTAAAAAAAGACAAATTTATAATAAGAACAACTGTTAAGAATAATAGTAAGATATTAGAAATTGACAAATTTATTTTATTTAATGAGTCAGAGATAAATAGGATAAATATTGATACAATTTCTGATGCTATACATCTTGGGGTTTTTCATAATCAATCTGATGCATTCACTTCAACTTTTGAAAAACATATTGTTGGTAATTATGGATATCCTTGAGACGGTATTTTAGTATTAAAGGAGCAAAAAAATGTTTAGAATTAAAAAGACATTGTGTCTTATATTAATGGCTGTTCTTTCGTTTTTTAGCTTAATTACTATTTCTTGTTCAAAAACTGTCAGCGATAAATCTGCTGAGTTCTTCATTACAAAAGATGAAAAGAAAGATAAATGAGATCAGTTTGTTCAAAGAGAATATATAAATCAAATACTAGACTTAGTCTTTAAAGGTGATAAAAAACAAATTGAAGAATATAAAAATAAACAATATCAGTTAGATGATAAGTTAATGTTAAGTAATTTGGATAAATATTTAACGTATGTTAATAATATTAAGGCTGGTTATGGAAATGATGATGATACACTAGGTGATGGACCTTTTCCTTTTAGAGACTACTATTATAAATTAGATAATGTATTTTCTAAAGATTGATTATGGGCTTTATTTAATTTAGAAAAATTTAATTTTGTTTTATATGATGTTTTTGATCAATTTAGTGGTAATGTCAGTGTCTTAAGTGATCAAGCTCAAAAGAATGCTGTAAATCATGGTTTATTTAGAAAAATATATTCTAATAATATTGCACAGTTTGCAGTAGCAAAAAGTAATTCTAGAGTTCTTACTACAACTACTTATTACAGTTTTTACCTATTAACTGATGATTGAAACATTTTAGAAATTAAAATAGAAACTATTAAAGATAAACCGAGCTCTGTTAAATTAATTACTTATGTTTATACTTATCCAAAATTAACACAAAATAAATTTGATAGAGAAGTATTTATTTTAGATGAATATGTTAGAGCTAATATTAGTTTGTCTAAAGATAGAACATCGCCAGATTTAAATAATTTCAATGAAAAATTTGGTGGTAAACCTTTGAGATATACTATTTTTGAAATTAATAGTAAATATCTAAACAAATAGCCTTATAGGCTATTTTTTGTTATTCAATCCCCTGTATTTATATCTTTATTTATAATTTTTATAAATAAGTGTTACATTTATCAATTATTTATTTATAATTTTTATAATTAATAATATACAAATTTAACAAAAGGGTTATATGAAAATATCAATATTTAAATACTGTCAATTTGCTTTTTTTACAATTTTATATAAAAAGAGTTCATATCTTTTACCTATATTTACTCTAGTATTTTCAATTATTATAGGATTAATATTTAAATTTGTTATTGATGAAAAATATTTAGCATTATCAAGTTATTTATATATATTTTTATTATTAATTATTACTGTTATTTTTAGTGCAATTAAATCGTTAAATATCTTTAAAGATTTAGATCAAGAAGGATTAGAAATTATTAGTTTTTCAAAACCAATTTCAAGAAATAGTTTAATATTAGGAAAATTATTGTGTTTAAGTTTTTATGGATTAATTTGATCAAGTATTTTATTAATTAGTTTTTTAGTTAGTTTATATGCTAATTATTCATTTATAAATTTAATACTAACTAGTTTATTATTATGATTTGTAGGATTAATTACTTATTTATTAATTAGTTTAATAACAGCTATTTTAAGTTATAAGTTAACTCAAAAAATAGCATTAACTATTCCTTTAGTTTTATTTATATTTTTATCAATTATAGGAATGGTTTTATCAAGTAATACAACTTCAAATTTAAATAAAGTAGGATATTATTTAAATCAAAAATATCCATATCATCATTCAAATAATCAATTAAATTCAGAAGCTTATTTTATTAATAATAAAGATGAATTATTAGTAATTCCAAATGGTAGTGAAAATAAAGAGTTTAATGAACAACAACTAGAATATTTAAAAAAAGCAACAGAAGTTTCAAATAACTCTTCAACTTTATGAACAACTTATTCTTGATTTTCTATACCTTATCAATTGATTAATATCTTTAATTTTAGAAATAAAAATATCTTCAATCAATTTAGTAATTCTAGTTCTAATTTAAATAATTTTATTTATTATAATGATTTAGATGATATTTCTTATAAATATAAATTAGTTAAAAATGCTAATTACAACAAATATAGTGTTTTAACAAATGATAAGCTAGTTCAAATGCATGCAATACCTGGGTTATTACAATCTCACACAATACTTTCAAGTAATAATATTAATAATAAAAATATTAATTCTAGATCTAGAGATATTATTTATGTTAGAAAAAATGCTAATGACATTAACGTTAATTTTATTGAAGATGAAAACGATTTTTCAAGAGAAAATAATTTAGTTGGAGTTTTAAAATGAAATAATGTTTATCAAGTTTTAAACGATAAAACATTTAATCAAATTGCTAAAAGATTTGTTGATAATTTTATTAAACAACATATTAATTTAAAAGAATATCAAATTATTAAAGATAAAAATAACTATTTTAATAACTTACATAATAAATTAGTTGATGAAATTTCTAAATATTTAAATAATAATAAATCAGAAATTAATAATTATCAAAATTCTAATTTAATTATTTTTGATTCAAGAGCAATTATTGATAAAAAACTAGAATCAATTTATGAAAAACAATTATATTTAGCTACAAGCTTAATGAATTATATTTATTTTAATTATCAAGATTCAATTTTATTACAAGCTTTATTAAAAGATGTAAATAAAAAAGATAGTTATTTAGATTCTCAAATTAAAATTAAAATTTTTGATCATGATTATTATATTGGTGGATATGATAAATATGAAAAAATAATTTATGAAGATAAAAAAGAAAAAGAAACAAAAATTAAAATTCGATATAGATTAACAGAAAGCAAAACAAACTTTTTATTTAACTCTTCACCTAGTTTATTTGCAATAACTAGAGATAAACAAATTTTTAATAAAAATATTTTATTTGGAATATGAATTATTGTAGTTAGTTTATTATTTTATTTAGTGTTTTATATGTATGTTAGAAAGGATTATAAATAGTATGAATGACATTTTAAAAATCAATCATTTGACTAAAATATTTACTGATACTAATAGAGGTGTTAATGATATTAATATGAGTGTTAAAAGTGGAAGTTTTCATGCTTTTATTGGAGAAAATGGAGCAGGTAAAACTACAACTATTAAAACAATAATTGGAGCTTTTAGTAAATATGAAGGAGAAGTTTTAATTAATAATATTAATATTAAAAAAGCACAAGCTAAATCATATATTGGTTATGTTCCTGAAGTTGCAATTTTTCCAAAAGAACTAACAACAATTCAATATTTAACTTATTTAGGTTTTTTATCAATGCTAGATAAAAAAGAAGTTGAACATAAAATTAAAGAATTTTTAGAAATGTTTAATATTAGTAATTTAATTAATGAAAAGCCTTATAATTTTTCTTCAGGACAAAAGAAAAAAATTTTATTAATTCAAGCTTTATTACATAATCCTAAACTTTTAATTTTAGATGAACCTGCTGCTAATTTAGATCCAACAGCAAGATATGAACTATTTTCTTTTTTAAAAAAAATTAATGAAAAAGAAAATATTTCTATTTTAATTAGTTCACACAATTTATCTGAAATTGATAAATATGTTGATTCGTTAACTTTAATTCATAAAGGAAAAATTTTATATTCAGGAGTTAAAACTAAGAATTTAGAGGACATCTTTTATGAAAAAGTGATTGCTAATTAGTTTAGTGGTTTTTCTAATTCCAACTACTAGTTGTAGTTTAAAAAACAACAATAAAGAAAAAATTATTAATAAACAAGAATTTAAGTTTTATGATAATAAGAATATTAAAGAGTTATTAAATTTATATTTAAAAGATCAACAACAAAAACAACTTTATACTTTAAAACAAGAAAATATTAGTAACGCTAAGATTAATGACTTAAAATTTGTTTTGACTTTTTATATACCTTTTATTAGTAATAGAAGTATTGAATCAGTTACTACTCACTACCAACAAGTAGCTTTAAAAGCAAAACACACTTTATCAAAAACTCTAATTAATGATTGGTATTGAGTATTAAAACATATTAATCAGTTTGATTTTAATTTTAATCCTTATGATGATAAGTATAAACATTTTAAATTAGAACAAAACTTAATTGATTATGTATATAAAAATAACAATAATTTATTAACTAAAATTAATGATAAATACCCAAGTGAAGTAATTGTTTTTAACATTAATGATATTAAAGATCTAGATAGTTTTAAAAATAAACAAGCTATTTACTTAGTTTATGATAAGTCTAAAGTTTTAAAGATCTTAAAATATGAAATTAATGATAAAACTCATTTTCAAATATTTACTGATCTTTTGTGATTTAAAGATTATAAGAATCTAAAAGAGCAATTAGAACAAATTGAGAACAAAATTTTTGAAAAAAGAAATAATAAGTTTAATGAAGCTTTAAAAGAATATATTGAAGATTTAAATGATGATTCTAATGATCAATTAAGTGAAGAATTAGAAAGTATTTGAGAAGAATTTTTAGATAAAATAGATGAAATTTTTGAAGAACTATCACCAGACACTTATTCTATAAGAGAAATCAAAACATATAAACAATCAGTAATTAAAACCAACAACTTATTTATTAAAAATTTTAAAAATAAAACTGAATCAATTAATAAATGAAAAAAAGAACAATTAGAAAATATTGAACACTTTTTTAAAAAAAATTCTAATACTATTATGGTTAATAAAGAACTTGAAAAAACTTTAAAGGAATTTGTTGAACAAATTAGTCAAAAATTAGAGAAGATAGATTTTGCAAATATTAATATAAATACTGATGATAAAGACAAGGTTAGAAAAGAATTTTTAAAAAAATATAAAAGTAAAAATGATGATATTTCATTTTATGAACTTCATGCAAAACGTCAATATAATGATATTTTTATAGAAGTTTTAGATGAAATTAATAATATAAAAAGAAGTCAAGAAAATAATAATAGCAATATAGATTTAAAAGTAATTAGATATAGCATGAGAAATATTTATGAAAAATAATAAAAAAGTACTTACTTATATTTCAATACTTTTTGCAATTATTCCTTTTGTTGTTTTACCTTTTTTACTTATAACAAATAAAACTAAACAAAATAATTATATTTTTAAACCCGTAGATGGTTTTAATATAAATATTAGTGTTGATGATATTAAAATTAGTCAAACTAAAGAAATGATAGATGTGTTACTAGCTAATACATTTAAAAGTAATATTGCTAAATTAGATAATTTTTTTAAATCACAAACTCAAATATTATTTAAAAAGATTAAAGAATTATCAGAAGCATATAAAAAAAATCAAGACTCAATTCATCTTAAAAGACTATTTGACTTTTATTCAGAAAACTGATTATTTTTACTAAGTAATATTTCTAAGTTTGAATACAAACCTTTAGATTTTTGAAAATTAAAACAAGAAAATAAACATAGTCAAAGCTTTTTAGACAAAACTAAAAAAGAAAATTTACCAAAGAAAACCTTTATTTTTAAAGATAATTATTTTAACAAATATTTCCTTGGTGAAGAATCAAAACACGGAAATAACAATGTTTATTATTTGAGAAAAGATAAATTAATATTTAGATTATTAATTTCAAAAAATGATCAAAAAGTGGTTATAGATAAAATTATTTTATTTGATCAATCAGAACATAATATTATAAGTTTAGAAGTAATTTCAAACATACTGCATGCTGTTATTCATAAAGATGAAATACATTCAACATTTGAAAAAGAAATAGTTGATGAATATAATTTGCCACTACTTGGAATATTTCTTTTAGGAGAACAAAATGAAAAAGTATAAAAAATACATTTACATATTTATATCATTAATTACAGTTTTATTAACTAGTTTAGTTACTTATTTTTTGTTTTCTAATAAAAAAGAAAGTGTAAACAAAATTGAATTAAAACTAGAAGATAAAAAAGCTAAATGAGATTTATTTTTAAATTATGATTATGTAGATATGATATTAAATTTAGTTTATAAAGATCAAAAAGAAAAACAAAATTATATTGAACAACAAAAATCTATTATCACGAATAAAACTTTGACTGAATTGAAAGATTATTTGTCTTATGCAAATGGTGTTGTAGCAAACTATAGTTATGATGATCTGTTTGATAAAAATAATGAACCTATACTAAGAAAAGAAAATAGTAAAAAACTAGATGATTTTTTTAAAAATAATTGATTATGAACACTTTTTAATATAGATAAATTTGAATATGTCCTATTTGATATTTCAGATCAATTTATTAATCAAAGAGATCAAGCTTCAATTAATTCTCAAAAAGATAGTTTAAATTACAATGCATTTAAGAAAGTAAAATCTAATCATATGCAACAAGTGGTTTTAGAACAAAAAGACAAAGATAATTATAAAATGTATTTGCTTTCAACTGATTGAAATATTTTAACTATAGATATTAATAAAAAAGAAGAAAAATTTATAGTAGAAATTAATACTTATATTCATATTCACCCAGATTTTTATAAAAACTTATTTGATCCATTTTTACATTTTGACTTAAAGAAATATGTTAAAGGAGAAATATTACATTTAAAAAGTGCAAAAGATCAAACTCATACTAAATATAATGAACAGTTTGGGGGTAAACCTTTAAGACTAGTTATGATAAATATTGATAATGAAATTGAAAAATTATAAGGATTAAAAAAACAGCCCATCTAAATTTGAGCTGTTTTTTTCTGTGTTTTTATAGAGTTGTCTTGTTAATAATAAAATTACTAACAATATTGTGTGAATATACAACCTACCATTATATAATAGCATAATTTTAGAATTTATTCAATATGGCATCTTTTACAGTTGATATTATTAATAATATTAGGATTTCAAATCATAAAAAAAGCAAATAGTTACCTATTTGCTTTTTTTGATATTAAAAATTGTTTTATTCGTCTAGAATTGTCTAAAATTTTAAATAGATTAAGTAGAGAATATAATTAAAAATGGAAAACTTGAAAAATTAAGAATAAATAAAAATCTATTTTGCAGATGTGTTATTAAAATATAAATAAACACGCATGAAAAATGATTAAGTTTATATTTATTATTTCTTATAATTAAAATTTCATCAAATAGATTATTCTATTTGAAGTTGTTCAAAACATAATGAATTACTGACAAAAGTTAAGAAAGGATTAAATAAATTCATATGTTGCTAATAAAATTAGCAATTGAACAGATATAAATAATAAATTTCAAGCATAACTATTAAATTTCAAACAATTCTACACAGCTGTTTTAATAATAAAGGCTTAATGAGCAGTAAGCCTAAATTATTGCATTGTCATTCGAACAAATTATCAAAAAAACTTATCGTCTAGAATATTTATACAAGCATAACATATCTTGTTTTTTTTGAGTGTAAATTTTTTTCAAAATTTACATTATTACAATACCAAATAAAACTATTTATGACAAGATAAATTTTATAAAATATTTAAATTATTCTTTATTTTCTTTTTTAGTGTTATCATCAATGTTTTTTTCTTCTTTAATATATTCTTTTCAAGTGCCGTCAGGTTGTTCATATTTTCTGTAACCACATTTAGTTATAGTAAAGTTTGAACATCCCCTACCTCTATTAAATCTTGATTTAATATACACTAAATTAGCACCACATCTAGGACAAATTGCTTCAGTTTTAGCTTCACCAATTTCTTTTTTAACTTTAAAATTTAAAGCATTATAAATATTTTTTAATCAATTAACATAGTCAAAATCACCTCTTGTGATTTCATCTAGTTTTTCTTCCATTTCAGCAGTGTAATTTAAGTTAAAAAAGTCTAAATAATGATCATATAAATATTCATTGGCTGAATATCCTTTATTTGTGACAACAATTGGTTTTGATTTAGGATATTCAACATACTCACGATCTTTTAACTTAGTTAAAATTGGGTTATAAGTAGATGGTCTACCAATACCTAAATTTTTTAGCTCTTTAATTAAACTAGCTTGATTAAACATTTTAGGTGGATTAGTTTTAGCGCTTTCAATTTTAATAAATTTTTTAGAAATACTAATTTCAAAATCATCATTAAATTGATATTCTGGTTTATCATTTTTAGATTGAACAATTTCTTCACCATCATCAGTTAGCTCAATATTTTCATCACTTGATGAGTGTTTAATTGCTTGATAACCTAAATCTTTAACTTCTTGTCATGATTGTTTGAATTCATAACCGTTATTATTAAAAGTTCATCTATGATTAAATCCAGATGGACCTTTCATTAGAGATTTAATTGAGTTTCATCAAATTAAGTTATAGACTCTTTTTAATAAATTATCTTCAATTTCTAAACTAGCTTTTTCAGGAGTTAGTCAAATGTTTGTTGGTCTAATTGATTCGTGAGCTTCTTGACTATTTTGATCTTTTTTACCAACAATTGGATCTTTAAATAAATCAGAAGAATAATTTTTTGAAATATAATCTTTTACTTCACCTATAAATTGAGAAGAATATTTAACTGAATCTGTACGTATATAAGTAATATAACCCAATTCATATAATTTTTGAGCTGCTAAAGTTATTTGACTAGTACTTAATTTTAATTTAGTAAATCCATCTTGTAATAAACCAGCTGTTGAATAAGGTTTAAAACTTCTTGTTTCATAAGCAGTTGATTTATAATCGGTACATCTATAAATTTCGCCTAATTCATCAACAATTGTTTTTGCTTGATTTTCATCAATATAATATGTTTTTTCAGTATTAACTAAAACATTATTTTTGTCTTTATTTAAGTTTAAATTGATAGCTCTTTTTGATTCGATTACAAAAATCTTTTTATAAAGCACTTCTTTAAAGTTTTTAATTAAAGTATCTCTTGTTGTTAGAATATTTAAAGCAGGGGTTTGTACTCTTCCAGCACTCATTAATCCAGTAGATTTTTGAAGTGATTTAGAAACTAAATAACCAATAATTTTATCTAGAATTTGTCTTGAAATTTGCGCATTTACTAAGTTCATATCAATATCTCTTAAATTATTAAATGCATTAGTTATTGCTTCACTAGTAATTTCATTAAATGTAATTCTTTTAATATTAGTATGATCTTTAAATAAATTAGCTAAATGATAAGCAATAGCTTCTCCTTCTCTATCTGGGTCTGAAGCTAAAATAATTAAATCAGCAGTTTTACCCTCTTTTTTAATTTGACTAATTATTTTTTTTCTAGAACTTTCAATGACAAAATTAGGTTGCATAGTTTCTAAATCAATACCAAGCCCCCAAGCTCCCTTATCAGCAATACTATTAATATGGCCACCACTAGCTAAAACAACAAATTCATTTTCTGGAAAACTTTCTTCTAAATAATGCTTTATTTTTTCTATTTTTGATGGTGACTCTAATAATACTAAAACTTTCATTTTTTCTCCTTATTCAACTTATTTAGATAACTCAAAATTATATATTATCTATAAGAAATTAGACAAAGTAATTAAATTTTTTATTTTTTTATATTATTTAAATTTTTAGTGGTTTTTATTTGTATTTGAATAAATCTTTAGTTATTAATAAAAGTTATAATTAATTTATTAATAATAATTTAGGATTTAATTATGAATATTATTGAAAAGATTAAGCAAAATAAAATTAATTTATCTCCACAAGAATTAAAAGTGTGTGATTATATTCTAACTAATATTTCTGACTATCATAACTTTTCTGTAAAATCAATTTGTAAAAAATTAAATGTTCAACCTTCAGTGATTACTAAAACTTTAGTTAAACTTGAAATTGGTGGTTTAAAGCAATTAATTTCTTATCTAGAAAATAATTCTAATTTTTTTAAAGATGAAACAAAGTCATCCTTTGATAATATCATAGATGAATTTGAAAATAGATTAGAAGATTCGTTAAAACAATTAAAAATTAATTTAGATATTAATTATTTAAAAGAAGTTGTTTACAAACTTTTGTCTAGTAAAAAAATTATTTTATTTTGTACTGGGAAAACTAAAATTTTAGCTAATTTTTTATTTTTTCAATTATTAGAATTAAATTTATCAGTTGAATTATTTTCTAATTTGTTTGATTCAAGAGCTTATAATGTTGAACAAGCTGCTATTGTTGTTATTTCAACTTCTGGAAATAATAGTAAAATTAATCGCTATTTAAACTTTATTTATAAAAGAAATACTAATGTAATTATTGCTATTACTTCTTCACCATTGCTAAAAACTGATATAAAAGTTGATTATCATATTCATGGTAGTGAAAATAACTTTTTTATAAATGATAATAGATCTAATCCAATGATTGAAAAATATAAAATTCAATATATTTTAGATTTAATCTTTTTACTAATTATTAACCAAATAGATTTAAATAATCTAAAATTTCAAGAAAAAGTAAAAACAACTAATTTAGTTTAGCTGTTTACATTAAAAAAGGATATTATTATCCTTTTTTATTAATTATTTTCTATTCTGAATAATTTATCATTTTCAGATAACTCAATAATTATATTAGCAGAATCTAATATTTTCTGTGGAATTTTATCTTTTAGTATTGGAACAATCAGTTGAATGTTATTTTTGTTAACTAAATCAGGTAATTTAAGTAATTGATTATTATGCATTAATTCTTTTTTATCTGTTAGTAAAAATCTAGGACATTTAATATTTTTTTGATCAGCATAAATAATATAAGAAATGTCAAAACAAACAATCTCACCTTGTTTTTTACCTGAACTATTACTTGTTTGGTTCATTTGAAATTCATAAAAATCAATGTTTTGTTTTTTATCTTTCTTTTTATCAAATTCTAAAACAAAACCATCATTATAAAAATTAGATGTTACTTTATAAAAAATATCATTAAATTGTTTTATTTGACTATCTATTTGATTCTTGATTTCATCAGAATAAAAAGTTTTTTCAAATTCTTCAACTTTTTGTCGAACTTGGTTTAGTTTATTTTCAATTTCTAACACTTGTTCAAGTTGTTGTTCTTTTCTGCCTTTTAGTTCTGATTCTTTTGAGATTGTATTAACAATTGATTCTATTGTTTTAAAAGATTCTTGTTTATGAACAATAATAGACAAATCTTCTTCTTTTTTTAATAACTTATTTAGTTTTTCTTTTTCACTTATTATTTGCTCATGTAAGCTAGGTAATTGTTGAGTAATGAATTTGATTTTCTCATCAGTCATACTATTATGAAAATTTAGTAACTGTTCAAATTCAATTTGCATATTATCATTAAATCTTTTTTGCTCTTGATAAATTTCTTTTAGTTCATCAAGATTTACGTTAAATTTCTGATTTTCTAGTTCTTTTTTAGATTCTAAGATTAAATTTTGTCTAAGTTCTAAATTACTGATTTTTGAACTAAGTTCATTTATTTTAAATTTAATTTGATTAAATTCATCTAGTTTCTTTTCAAAATTTGCATCTACGCCAAGCAGTTTTTTTCTAGTTTTTAATTCTGAAATATGATTATCAAGTACATTAATAGTGTCTTTAATATTCTTAATGGTTTGTGTATTTAATAACTTAGATTCACTTCTTTTAAGATCGCTTAGTGATTTTAAAAGACTTTCCTTTTTATCAAAACCTTTTAAATCAAAACCAAATAAGAATAAATTTAAAGATTCATTAACAGTCTTATTAGCAAGTTTAATAGTGTTAAGTGTATTATTAATACTTTCTTCTTTATATCTCATATTACGTGAGATAAGTTGTAAAAAAGTTAGATTATAATAACATTCTCTTTGAAAAAATAATCAAAATAATTTATTTTTTAATTCAAATTCACTTATTTGAGTATTATTGAACTTTAAAATAGCCTCGCTCTTTTTTAAAAAATTTCTCTCAATAACAATATCTTTTTCATTACTTTTAAAATCATTAGTTAATGTTAGCGTTATTAAAATCTTATTATTTATTAGAAAATTTTGTACTAAGGTATCTACTTTTTTTCTGTTTTCTTGATCTTTATAGATTTGTTCTGCCTTACCACCTAAACAGTAGTTGATTAATTTTAAAATAGTTGTTTTTCCTACGTTATTACCAGTTGTTTTATCATCTTTTAAAGGAGTATTATCAACTATTAAATTAACACCTCTTGTAAAATTCAACTCTCTTATTAATTTTGTTGGAGTTGAAATTTTTAATTGTTTAATGAACATAATCTTACACAACCTTTATTATCCATTTTTATACATTCTATTATAAATAACCAATCTAAACATAATGTGTATAATGCCAAAGAAATCACATTTTCTTGATTGATATTAATAAACAATTCCATCATATGTATTTTGCTATGTTTTTTTAATTCCTTTAACACTATGTAAGCATTATAATAAACACTTGTCTTAGGATGGATATTTTTAGGTAATAACATTTTTATTCTCCTGGTTTTTTATATATTTTACATTTCATAAAAGCATCTATAACAATAACAGATAAAGAACTAGTAATATTTTCTAAACTAATATTTTTTATATCTAAATTAGAACTATTTTTTACAATATTTTCTAAATTGGCAATTAATTCTCAAAATATTTTTATTGGATTATCGTATTTACTTAACAATTCATAATATGTTCTACTTATTTGATTTATAACATTTTTACTAATATTTTTCCCTTGTTTTTCAAACTCTTCATAAACTTTAATTACTTTAGATATAGAACTAGCATTATTATAAATATACTTTCTGATTGAAAATAGATTATTATATACAATTTTTTCTTCTATGTTAAAAACTTTATTATTATTATTATTGTCTTCATATTCGTTATCCATTTTAGTTGATAAAATGTTAATAATTGTAGCAATATCAGATGAAAGAGTTTTAAAGTTGACTATATCTAGAGTTTCTTGGTTAAGATAGGTTAATAATTTTTCTAGTTTAATAATATCTACTTCATATAAATGTTGTATTAAAAAAGAAACATCTCAAATATCTTTTTTTGGTTCAAAAAGTAATGTATTTGTTATTTGAAATTTTAATTTTTTAACATTTTTAATTTCTTGATTAGAAATGCACAAAAATTTAAAATTATAGTTTTGATATTCATTTATATTTATTTTAGATAATGAATTTTGGATCTTATCTTTACTACAGGTTGCTGAAACTTGAATTAGTATCTTATTTTTCTTATCTATTAAATCAAAGCCCGGATTATTAAAAATTACTGAGTTGTAATTAGATAATTCTAAATTAAAAATTATATTTATAACATCAGTATATATTCTTTCTGCATTTAGATTTTCATCAGTTTTACCGATTTTTGATAAATTGCTAATATATGTTTGATATGTAGATAATCTTAATGCAATTCTTTCAATTAAAGAATTTTTACTTTCGCTCATAAATAAACCTCTTTTATTAAGAATAATTAGATATAATGTTAAATTTACATAAAAAATTTTATTATATTAGCATGTTTATTTCATTATACTTTTAAATTAAAAATTGCGTCTCTCTAAGTTTAATTATCTAATGTTTTTACTATTTATTCTAGTATCACTTAAATTATCAATTAAGTTTTTATCTTTTAGTTTTGAAATATCTCTTTGAATTGCTGATTTTATTACATTTAAAATTGAAATTAATTCATTCTGATAAATATCAGATTGTTTAGTTAATAATTCTAAAATCAATTTAGTTCTTTATTTAAAAATTATTAGATTATATTAAACTGTTTTGTATATTATCATTTTTAAAAATCCAATTTTTATTTTATAAAATAACTTTTATAAAACTAGGTTCTAAAAAAACTCAGGTTGTTTTTTAAAACCTTTATAGTTATCAAAAATTCTTCTTATTTCTAAGACATATTTTTTTATAAACTTAAGCTTATATAAAACATTATATATAGAAAAATTTCTTTTATATGATTAACTATTTTTAGTTGTTTGTGAAGTTAAATTATAATGGAATGATTTTTGGAATAAATTTTAAATTTTATCTTTTTAGCGGATAAATAATATCTATGACAAAAACAATTTAATATAACTTATTTTAAAAATGATTTAAGATAATTTTTAATTTTAATCCTTTTAGTCTGACTTTTATTAATAGTTTTTGCTTCACTTTTTAGGGTTTTTAAAAATTCTAAATTTTTAATCCAAAATAGTTAGAAACTATTATTTTTTACATATTTTGTAAAAAATATAAAAATAATAATTTGTTATTTTTTATAACTGTTATTTATCAAAAATAAGATATAAGTAAGGAGGAAAAAATAATATGGATTTTAAATCAAAATTTTCAAAAGACAGTATGAAATCTTGATTATCTTCATTTAGAGCTGGTTTAGAACAATTTGGTCGTGCTATTTTAGTTCCTGTCACTGTAATTCCCTTACTGGCTTTAATTGGTGCTATTGGATATACTGGACAAGCAATTCTAGCACAAGTTTATCCTAAAGGAATAGCAAAACCACCAGTTGGATTAGTACTAGCTATTGATGCTATTAAAGATCTAGGGATGATTGCAATTACAAATATTGACTTTTTAGTTGCTATTGGATTAGCTGCTGGATTAGCAAAATCAGAAAAAGTTTCAGCGGCTTTATCTGGATTAATGGCATATGCCGCTATGCATTTAGCAACAGCTTTAATTTTAAAAATTGTTTATGGTGATCCTTCAAAAACAGAAATTGTCTTTGAAGGTGTTAAAAAAACTGTTAAAGATGTTTTTGGTTTAAAAATACGTTTTGGAGTATTGTCATTTCAATATAGTGCATTTGGTGGAATGTTAGCAGGATTATTAGGTTATACAGTTCACAAATACACTTATAAATTAAAATTCCCTGAAGTACTTTCATTTTTTGGAGGACCTAAATTTTCTCCAGTTGCATCAACTTTAGCTGGTTGAGTATTTGGTTTAGGGTTAGGTTATATTTGAGTTTATATTAATAAAGGTTTATATGCTAGTGGAGAAGGATTAAGAAAATTAGGTGCATTCTCACCATTCTTATATGCTTCAGCTGAACGTGCCTTACTTCCATTTGGAATTCATCACGTATTAAACTTCTTTGTATATTACACTCCAATTGGAGCTAGATGAGTTGGACCAGATGGTAAAGCTATTGAAGGAGCTATTAATGTTGCTTTAGCAAAATTAGCAGCTGGTGAACAAATTTCAGCTAAAAATGATACTTGAGTTGTTAATGGTACTTATGTAACTAAAATTTTTAGTTTAACTGGTGCTACTTTAGCGATGTTTTTTGTAATTCCAAAAGCTAATAGAAAAGTTTATGGTTCAGCTATTATTTCAGCTGGTGCAGTTTCTATGCTATCTGGAGTTACTGAACCTATTGAATTTACATTCTTATTTGTTGCTCCTGTTTTATATTTAATTCACATTTTCTTATCAGGATTCCAAAACATGATTATGTATTTATTTAACTTTGGATCTGTAACAACTAGAGGTAGTGGAATTATTACTTGATTAATTGTTAACCCAGCTAACTTTAGATTAATTCAAAATGTTTGAGGAACTTGAATTATTGGACCTATTATGGGTGGAATTTATTTTGCTATATTCTACTTTATGATTAAAAAGTTTGATTACAAAACTCCAGGACGTCAAGAAGGTGGATTAACTCACTTAGTAAGTAAAAAAGAATATAAAGAATTACAAAAAGAAAAAAGAGAAATTGAAAAACTAGAAGCAGAATCTGATAAAAAAGAATCTAAAAAAGATGAGATCAACGATGAGTTTATTAACAATATTATTATTGGTTGTGGTGGAGCTGAAAATATTAAGATTATGGCAAATTGTGTAACTAGATTAAGAGTTACAATGCATGATATTAGTAAGTTTGATAAATCAATTGTTGATAAAACTAAGCCTTATGGATATAAAGAAATTGGAAATCAAGTACAAATTATTTATGGACCTAAAGTAACTAATATAGCTACTTTAGTTAGAGAAAAATTAGGAGTTGAGTCTTAATGCCTTGTGAAAATATCATTGACAAAATTTATTTAGGTGATCAATTTTCAAAACGATTAGTAAACCCTGATAAAGAATTAAAAATTAGTAATGTTTTTTATAACATTTTAAAAAAAGATACAAGTGAAATATTGTATCAAACTAAAAATTTTGTTTTAACTAAAAATAAACTTGCAATTAATTTATTAGATTCTCATGATGTTAGAAACTTTAGTGATGATTTATTTATTCCTGCAATTAAGTTTTTAATAGAAAATCCAAATGATAAAAGTTTATATACTCATTGCCAGTTAGGCATTAGTAGAAGTGCTTCAACAATATTTATGTTTTTAGTAATTAAAGGAGTTATTGATAATACTTTAAGTTTTGAACAAGCATTAGAAAAATATGTAAAAGATATTTATCCTTTTATGAAAGTAAATTTAGGAGTTTATACTTATTTAAAAAATAATTACCCATTTTACAATATCAAATCTAAGTTAAATACAGATTGAAAGGATCTTAAATAATGATTTATATTGACTTTGATTGAAATATAGTAAATATTTGAGATGAAGATAAACTAATTAAATCTGAAAAAGCTTTAATTCTAAGAGATCTTTTAACTAAAAAAATTATTGCAATCGGAAATGACACTGATGAAGAGATGAGAAAGCCTAAAAACTTTTTATCAATTAATTGTACAGAAAATAGAAAGATTGGTTCATTTGAAGATCTTGAGATTAGAATTAAAAAACTGCTTGAAGATAACAACATTAAAGAATATAAATTAGTAAATAGATATAGTGAATATATACCTAATTTAAATACAATTAATGAAATTGAGTTTTTAAAAAAAATTAGTAAGAATTATGATTATTATGTTGAATTAAGAAATGATGAAATAGTAGTTTTTAATAATTTAACTAATGAAATTAAAACTATAAAAAAAGGAAGAGCATATTTACAACATTATATTCAAAGTATTTTTTATTTAAATTATCAAGCAACTTTAAATACTAAAAAAAGTTGAGATTTAATTAAGTTAATTAACCAAAAACAAGATATTAATACTGTTGTATGTAGATCTTTTACAACTGGAATTGATGTTGATGTACAAATTTTAAATAAGGACTTTTTAACTGATGTTTTTCAACAAATTAATGTTGAAGTAAACAGTTTATTAGATTTAACTAAAAAAATTAAATACGATCAAAAATATATGGAGAACTTTAACTGTGTTAGATAAATATATACCTTTAATAGTTAGTGTAATTTTAGGATTATTTTTATTAGCAATTGGAATACTTATTTATTTTGTAACTAAAAAGAAAAAAGAACAAAGTTTACAAGTATATAAAAGCAAAAGTTCATTTGTTTCTATAATAGCTACAGCTTTTATAGTAGCTGGTGTGCTAGTGATTTTATTTGGAGCAATTAGTCCATTATTAAATAATTTGCGTAGTTAAAGTTAAACCCAATTCTTTTTTAGGAGTTGGGTTTTTTATAGAAAGGAAAAAATGAAGATAAATTTTAAATCAAAATTTACTAGTATTATAGCTAGTTTAGAAAATTTTGGACGAGCAATTTTAGTACCAGTCACAGTAATTCCTATTCTAGCATTAATTGCAAGTATTGGATATTCTGGACAAGCAATTTTAAGTTCAATTTATACAAATACAAAACCTCCAACTGCAGTTAGTATTATAGTTAATGCTATTAAAGATCTAGGAATGATAGCTATTTCAAATATTGATTTTTTAGTTGCTATTGGATTAGCTGCTGGATTAGCAAAATCAGAAAAAGTTTCAGCGGCTTTATCTGGATTAATGGCATATGCTGCTATTCACTTAGCAACTAATTTAATATTAAAAATTGTTAATCCAGCTATGTTAGAAGAACCTAATTTATATGGATTAAAAATTAGATTTGGAGTGATGTCATTTCAATATAGTGCATTTGGTGGAATGATTGCTGGAATCATTGGCTATTTAGTTCATAAACATACTTATAAATTAAAATTCCCTGAAGTACTTTCATTTTTTGGAGGACCTAAATTTTCTCCAGTTGCATCAACTTTAGTTGGTTGAGTTATTGGTTTAGGTTTAGGGTTTATTTGAACTTATATAAATACAGGGTTAAAAGAGATTGGTAATGCTTGATCTAAATTAAATGCATTTGCTCCATTTTTATATGGAACAACTAATAGAGCTTTAAATCCCTTTGGATTACATCATGTTGTAAATTACTTTTTATACTATACAGAAGTTGGAACTAGTTGAACTGATAAAGATGGAAAACTAATTACAGGTATTTATGCTGTAGCTATTGCTAAGCTTGGTGAAAATGTTAAATTAACTGCTCAAGATACTTGAATTATTAATGGTACTTTTCCAACTAATATTTTTAGTTTAACAGGAGCTGCTTTAGCTATGTATTTTGCAATACCTAAAGAAAATAGAAAAATTTATGGTACTGGAATTATTTCAGCTTTATTACCTTCAGCTTTATCTGGAGCTACTGAACCTATTGAATTTACATTTTTATTTACTGCTCCTTTACTATTTCTTATTCATATTTTTTATACTGGATTAACTTATATGCTTATGTATTTATGTGGTTTTGCACAAGTTTCAACTAGAGGTAGTGGAATTATTACATGAGCAATTGTTAATTTAATTAATGCTAGAAATATTCAAGGATTTTGAGGATTATTTGTAATTGGTCCTTTAATGATGGGAATTTATTTTGTTACATTTTATTTTATGATTATTAAATTAAATTTTAAGACTCCAGGAAGAGATAAAAATATCACAAAATTAATTAGTAAAAAAGAGTATAAACAAGCAAAACAATTAGAAAAACAAAAACTAGAAATAAAACAAAAAGATGAATTTAATGATGAATTTATTAACAATATTATTAAAGGTTGTGGTGGAGCTGAAAATATTAAGATTATGGCAAATTGTGTAACTAGATTAAGAGTTACAATGCATGATATTAGTAAGTTTGATAAATCAATTGTTGATAAAACTAAGCCTTATGGATATAAAGAAATTGGAAATCAAGTACAAATTATTTATGGTCCAAGAGTTACAACTATAGCTACTTTAGTTAGAGAAAAACTAGATATTGAAGGTTAGATAATTTTTAAAATGCTAGATAAAAAACAGAAATTTGGTATAACTATTATTGTACAAATATATGAGAGGAAGTAATATAAAGAAATTATTAACAATTTTGGGTTCAACTTCTTTATTAGTTTTACCTACATTTTCTGTTTTAAGTTGTACAAATTCATACTGAACTAAAGCAGAAGAATATACTCCCGATTCTTTTAAAGAACAAGAAGTAAAATATTTGCAAAAAGCTATGTATAAGAATGATGAATGTGTGCAAATTGGATTTTTTGAAAATAAAGATGGACAAATTCAAATTGTTCAATTTAAACCAACTACAACAAAAGTACCATCAACTTTGCCTAGTCAAATTACTAGTTTAAAAGAAGCATTTAAAGGTTTAAAAACAGCATCAGTTGATGGAATTCAAAAGTGAGATACATCAAAAATAACTGATATGACTAGTGTTTTTGATACAACTGATGAATTTAATCAAGATATTTCAAAATGAGATACTTCAGAAGTTACAAATATGAACTTTATGTTTACAAGAGCTAAAAAGTTTGACCAAAACTTAAATGATTGAAAAACTAATAAAGTAACTTCAATGAGAGGAATGTTTAAAGAAACTGATAGTTTTAATAATGATATTTCTTCTTGAGATGTTTCAAAAGTAACTGACATGCATAGTATGTTTCACTCAGCTAAAGTATTTAACCAAAAACTAAATACTTGAGAAACTAAATCATTAACTAATATTACAGCTATGTTTCAGAATGCTGAAAAGTTTAATCAAGATCTAAATAGCTGAAATACTGAAAAAGTAACATCAATGATTAACACTTTTCAAAATGCAAAAGAATTTAATGGAAATATTGCAGATTGAAAGACTAATAGTGTAACAAGTATGAAAAATATGTTTACTAGTGCGGTTAAATTTAATCAAGATATTTCAAAATGAACTACAGATAATGTAACTAATATGGCTTATATGTTTGATGGTGCTAGTTCATTCAATCAAGATATTTCGAATTGAAAGATAGAAGCTGTTGAAGACTTTAATGGAATGTTAAGAGAAGCTAAAGAATTTGACAAAGATTTAACTAACTGAAAGCCTAAAAATGAAATTCAACCTAACAAGAAATATCAATTTGCTAAAGGTACAAAATTAGAAAACAATGGAAAACTTCCAACTTGAAAAGAAAATAAAACTAAATAATTTAAATTGTCTATATTAATAAGAAGAGTATTTATAAAAGTACTCTTTTTTTATTTGTATCTTAGTAAAAAGTCAAATTAATGTTAATACTATTAGATGTCACCTATAAAAAATACTTTTTTATCTTACTTTTGTCAAAGTTTTAATCAAAAATAAAATATTAAAAAAACCCAGTTTTAATTGGCTAAAAAACTGGGTTTACCATTACATTAACTCCTTTAGAATTAAATTAATTTTTTATTTCATCAGAAGCAATTTTATAATAACATATATTAAAAAAGTTACAAGTATTTTTTTTAAAAAAAAGAAAAAATATTAAAATCTATGATAGTTTTTCGATATTTTTAAATAAACTACTAATTCCAGATTTAGTAATTTCATAACCCATTTTTTGCATTTCTTCAACTAGTTCATTATATGAATAATCTGGAAAATTTAAGCGTAAGTCAGCTAAAACTTGCGCTTTTTTACTTAATAAATGAAATTGGTTAGTTTGTTTTAAATAATTAATAATTTCAATTTGTTTTTTACCAGTAACTAATGTTTTAGTTTGATTAGAAATATCAAAATTATTAACTCTATTTATACTATTATAAACATCTCTAGAGATTCTTTCATTTTCAAATTGCATTACTGAATTAGAAGCATCAATTAATTTTAAAAAATCTGAAACCATAATAGATTTTTTAATATAGCAAATATATCTATTACTAGTTCTTTCTAATAGTTTAAAGTTAAACCCTAAATCATTAGTTAATTCAATAAAATTTATAGCATCAATTTTAGTTTTAAATTGCAAATCTAAATGATAATTACTAGTTTTTGGCGAGTTAACAGAACCAATAGCAGTAAAAATCCCGGCAATGTAAGCTCTTATAATAGAAATTTTATCTTTAATTTCATCTTTAACTTTAAAAACATAAATCTTTTGATTATTTTGATCATAAATACGTAATTTTTGTAAAAACTTATTAATATTACCAATTAGAGTCAAAACAAAACTTTTATGTTTTTTTAATACTTGAGATTGAATAATAGAAATTTCAACTTGTCCGTCAAAAAGTTGTCTACAAAAACTTAATAAAGTTCTTGCTATTTTATTACTAATTGTTGAAAATCTGATTTTAGAAGTATTGTTTGAAAAAATTATGTCAGAGCTATATCTAATAAAACCAGAAAGATATGCTAGTTTTTGTTCTTCATTAAAACTATGCATTACAATTTCTTCTTTTACTTCTAAGGCAAATGACATAATATCACCTTCTAATTTATTTTTCTAACTTTAAAATATTCAACTTCGTATAATCAACCTGGTTTTCTAAAAACAGATGGTAAAAGATGTTGACTTAGCATCATACCAATCAATCCTACTATAGCTGATAATCCAATAACAAATAATGAAAAATTCTTATAATGCATAATAAACAAATGATCATTTGGACGTTGAGCTTCTAAAACATATCTAACAATGTTTCACACTAAAAAGTAAGAAAACATTTGTACTCCAGCTTTTGTAATTGGATAATTATTTTTATTGTTTAATTTATTTAGAACATAGTTTTTAGTTAGTTTTTTTTCTAAATAATCTTTTGAATTTATATTATTAGTTAAATTTATATAAGTTTGTGATGCGTTATCACAAACATTTTCGTTTAAAGCTTTTTTTCAAGCATCTTTACTACTTAATTTAGTTTCAGTTGACTTTAATCAAGGATTAAAGAATTGATAAAAACTAAATTTATGATTAATTTTATAAACATTATTATTTTTATCAATTGGTTTAACAAATAATTTTCAAACATTTGGAATAATGAACATAATTACAAATCAACCTAATAATAAGGCAATTGATTCATAGAAAAAAATTGGTGATAATAAAACAACATTTCCATTTTCTAAAGAAATATTATTAATAACTTGACTTTCTCCTGAATAAATAGATAAACAATTTTTTAGGATAAAATCAGGTAAAAATAATGGTCTTGAATGAGTTTGTAAATAAGTTGAAAAAATTTGATCAATAGCTTTATCAGAATGAGAAGGAATACTATTTGCAATTTTTGCAACTGGAGTTCCTAAAACTTCGTGATTAAAGAAGTTTCCTCATCTTCCAATAGCTTGTCCTAATAAAATATTTGGAATAATAGAATCAGCATAAACTAATAATGAAACTTTAGTTTTTCTACCAATTACATAAAAAATTAATAGTCCAACTATACTTCCAACATAAACTCCACCATGAATTGCCATTCCACCTTCTCAAAATGCAAATAGTCCTCAAAAAGTTGAACCGTTAGCATGTCTTCCAATTCCTTCAGCATTTAATTTACCAAAAAAAGAAGCTCCAAATAATGAACATGGAATAATAAAAATTACTCCAATTGCTAATTCACTTACTGATAAATCTTTTTTATTAAAGTTATATAAACTAAAACCAATAGCAACTATCATTCCAAGTGTCATTGTTAAAGCATAAACTCTAATTCCACCAGTTCCATTAGATCTTGTTAAATATACATCTTTAACATTTCCATATTCTAAAATAGTATCAAAACCTCTATTTTGCACCCAATCGATTCTAAAGTATTTAGATGATAAAACTATTAGACCAATTATCAAGGCTGATAAAACCATTCACAAACTAGTGTAAATTATTACCCTTTTATCGATTTTTAATTTTAGATTTGACTTCATTTTATCTCCTATTTTACTTCTTGAACATATTCAACTGCCATTTGTCCAGCAATTGCACCATCACCACAAGCAATAGCAATTTGTCGCAATGGAACATCTCTAACATCACCAGCAACAAATAATCCTTTAATTTCTGTTTGCATTTTATCATTTGTTGGAATATAACCTTTTTCGTTTTCAATACATAAATGTTTTACTGAATCAATTAAAGGAGTTGATCCAATATATGGAAAAATTGCACTAACAATTAATTTTTTTTCTCCATCTGGAGTAGTTATTGTAAGTGATTCAACTTTTTCAGTTCCATGAATTTCTTTTACTTGTGATTTT